>RPQV01000814.1 GCA_003818595.1 Calditrichota bacterium | reverse complement strand
GGCCGTTGCGGAAGCGGGTCTGCCTATTTATTGGTTTGGTTTCCTGTGGGCCGGCCTCAATTTTTCCGTGGGCGCGTTTTCACTGGCGTCGCACAAGGTCGAAAAGCGCATCGGCAGCTCCGCTACATTGATCATGCTGCCGCTATTAATTGGTGCGGGTTATGGGCTTGCAGCCGCAACGCATTCACTCTGGCTCATGGCTGTTTTTTTCATATTTTATTTTGTGCGCGGAATTCATGGACCGGTATTAACTCATTATATCAATCAGATCATCTCTTCTGAAAATCGCGCAACGATCCTCTCTATAAGATCCCTCCTGACCCGACTGATTTTCATTATTGTCGGCCCGCTCACCGGTTGGCTGAAAGATATTTATTCTTTTCGCGCAGCGTTTCTGGCGGCAGGACTGATATTCACTCTCGGTGGTCGTATCTCCATTCTATTTCTAAGAAAATATCAGCGCAATGGTAGTGATGAAAAGAGTTGGGCTTGAAAAATGGGCGGCGCTATTGTGAGTCCGCGCCGCCTCGAGGTTTGTTAAAAGCTGTCCGCCCAGACATATGCATCGATGACGGCCTTTTCCCCCTCCTTACCTGGTTTGGAGTTGCCGTGTTCCATTCCCAGTATGAATTCCGTACTTTTTGCAGCGATATGCTTAAAGACATTTTGATAATGAATTTCGCCGGTCGTGGGCTCCTTCCTTCCCGGATTATCGCCGGTCTGAAAATAACCGATCTCTTCCCAAGCCAGGTCGATGTTGGGTATAAGGTTCCCTTCCTGAATCTGCATGTGATAGAGATCGTCAAGAATTTTGCAGGCGGGACTGTCGACCGCTTTGCAGATCTCGAAAGACTGCGGAATCGTATTCAGAAAAAGACCAGGATGGTCGCGAAAATTCAACGGCTCAAGCACCATCACCAGACCATGCGGTTCCAAAATTTCAGCCGCGAACTTGAGCGACTCGATAACATGTGCGCGCTGATAATCAAGACTTAATCGTTGCTCGACAAAACCCGGGACCACCGTCATCCATTTGGCATTGACGCGTTTGGCCACCTCCACCGATTCACGAATCTGGGTCAGGAACTCTTCACGAAACGCTTTGTCGCCGCTGGTCAGGCTGGGTTTATCCCAATAAATTTTATGCGCGACAAAAACACCCATCTGTAGGCCTAACCTCGTCATGGCTGCAGCAATCTTTTCCTGGACCCCCGCAGACCGATCTTTCATACCATTGTCTTCGAAAGCGCGAAACCCGACTTCGGCGATGAACGACAATTGATCAATCAAATCATCTCCCGCGTGATGTTTGAACATACCGAAATGAGGCGCATATTTCAGTTTGAACGGCTGATTTTTCGGATTGTCTTGAGCTAAAATCCGTGGCGAAGTAACTGCTGCGGCGCCGGCTGCAACACCTGCCGCTTTGAAGAAAGCTCGACGATTCATTTAACCTCCTCAGTTTATGATGTTAATTTAAATGATTCATTCCAAGACCGGCAATTTCCGTATGGCAATCGGGACATCTGTCTTCACTGATGATATTCGAGACAATGGTAAAGCCGTAGCGGTGGATCAGCAGTTTTCCGCACGACGGGCAATAGGTGTTTTCACCTTCATCGCCTGCGAGGTTGCCACAGTAAACATACTGAAGCCCTTGATCCAGACCAATCGCGCGAGCGCGGGACAATTTCTCCGGCGGCGTCGGCGGTGAGTAAAAACGATAATGAGGATAAAACCGACTGATGTGCCACGGCGTTTCAGGACCTAATTCATCAAGAATAAATTGGGCAATCTCCCGCAGCTGTTTTTCATTATCAACCAATCCGGTGACCATCAGCGTCGTCACCTCCACCCAAATCCCCGATTTTTTCATCTGTCGCAGCGTCTGCAGTACCGGTTTCAGTTCACCGCCGCAGATTTGGCGATAAAAATCATCACTCCATCCCTTGAGATCAACATTAGCTCCCGTGACAAAAGGAGCGATCTTTTTCAATGGCGCCGGATTGATAAAACCATTGGTTACCAGTACCGTCAGAATTTCATTTTCAGCAGCCTGGCGGGCGATATCATACGCGTACTCAAAATAAACGGTCGGTTCGGTATAGGT
>RPQV01000813.1 GCA_003818595.1 Calditrichota bacterium | reverse complement strand
AATTGCTCACCCCTCCATAACGAACCTTGCCCTGCTTGATCAGCTGAGCAACGGTCTCCCATCCCTCCTCGATGTCTTCTTCCGGACGAGGCCAATGCAATTGATAGAGATCAATGGTCTCCACCTGCAGCCGTCTGAGGCTCTCTTCCGCCTCTCGAATGATGCTCTCTCTTTTCAGTTCAGAATAGAGCTCTCCGTTTGCTCCTTGTTTTCGGCTGCATTTTGTGGCGATGAAGGGTTTGACGGACATACCGGCAAGGGCGCGTCCGACAACCTCTTCCGAATGGCCCAGCCCGTAAACAGCCGCTGTATCAATCCAATTGATTCCCAAATCCAATGCCCGATATATCGTCCTGATTGACTCTTTATCATTTTGCGGCCCCCAACCAAATACCCAATCTCCACCGCCCATCGCCCAAGTTCCCAATCCAATTCGACTCAATTTAATTCCGCTATTTCCCAATGTTCGAAACTGCATAATCGTCCTAATCCTTTTGCATCTTGAATTATTTTTTGTAAATTTATCAAGAAAAAGATTAAATGCAATTTTTTATCAAAATTTGGTGTTGGTGGTGCTATGAAACGGTACATTGATCGAATTCGCTCCGTTATAACCTCTCTGCATCAGTTAGTCACCAAGGATGTCTGGCAGAAAGATTACAGCAAATTATCGCGCGCCAAAAAAATAATCTACAATGAAATCGTCATTGTCTCACTGGTGATTCGCGGTTATTCGCAAGATCGTTTGGCGGTTCGGGCTTCGGCACTGGTTTATTCTACCCTTCTTTCTATCGTTCCGCTTCTAGCCGTTACCTTTTCCTTGTTCAAGGGATTCGGATTCCACCTCAAAATGGAGCCTAAAATAGCCGCATGGGCTGCGCCGCTCGGCAATGAGGTGGTCTTGATAGTCCATCAGCTCATTCAGGATATTGATAAAATCAATTTCAGTACCTTTGGATTTATCGGATTGGCATTTCTACTGGCCTCGCTCTCTTCCATTGTCACCAATATCGAACGTGCCTTTAATGATATTTGGCGGATTAAGAATGTGCGCAGTATTCAACGGCGGTTTGCTGACTATACCGGCGCATTTATCTTTATCCCCATGCTTCTGATCGGGATTCCATTTTTTACCGCCGCAATTCAAACCATGCCCATCCTTCGCCTCATTCGGCTTTTCCCCGGGCTTGAATGGATATTGAATAAAACGACGCCGTTCGTTATTTCCTGGCTCACTTTTTCTTTTTTTTATATTTTTGTTCCCAATACGCATGTGCGTGTTAAATCGGCAATTACAGGCGCATTCATTGCCTCGTTATTATGGCAAATCACCAGTTTTTATTTTACCAAATCCATCATCACCACCTATGAGACCGGATTGAAAGCGGCTTTGTACGCCAGTTTTGCCGGGTTTCTGCTCCTCCTTGTCTGGCTTTATCTGACGTGGACGGTCGTTCTACTGGGTGCTGAAGCATCATATGTTCATCAAAATCAATCACGGCTCAGCAATGAATTAAGAAATACTAAATATAGTTTTGCCTATCTCGAAAATCTTTCCTTACAGATTCTGTTGTATATCGCTCGTTGTTTTCTTGGCGGCGCTGAAGCAGCGACACGGAAGGAAATCGGCGACTATTTTAAAATTTCGGAAAGACTCTTGAAAGATACTTTGGAAATCCTTGTCGAATTGCATTTCATCTATGAACTTGGTGAAAATGGACGCGAGGCGAGATATACCCCTGCACGCGATTTGCAAAAGCTCTCAGTCAATGAGTTTCTATCCACCCTGCGAACCAATGGGACCGATGTCAGGGAAGAACGAAACGGCGATTATATCAATGCGGTTGTGAACGCCGTGCAAAAATATCATGATCATCTTGTGGAAAAAGCATTTGAAAATCAGACCATTAAAGATCTTATCGAGAAGAATATTACCAAAAAGACAAGCCCGCACTAGAGTCATCATTAAATTTGATGAAAATCAGCGTGGATTCCATGATTTCCGGAAGTGCAACGTTGATTGACCCAATGTGTGGGTATTAGGGAGATTAAATGCTGTAGTTTGAGTAAGATTGGGGGGGGAAAATGAAATACTGGGGACTTTTATTATT
>RPQV01000812.1 GCA_003818595.1 Calditrichota bacterium | reverse complement strand
CTTCATTTTGGCCTTGCCAGGCAATTTCAGCGTTTTGGGGAGTTGGATCATTCGGAGTCGTCCACCAATCTTTTAACGATTGCATATATAAAAGCGGGATTCGCCTGATCTCTCCATTCTCGTAATGGACAACATATTCTCCAACTTTATCATTTTCATCTGCCCACCAGGAGGAGGCATGAACAAAATGAATCTTTTGACCTTTGAGTTGAACACGTATATTATTAACGACTTGCGGATAATATTCTTTTTTCCGCGCATCATCGAGTTCTGATTGTTCGTACAAATTTTTACCGGCCAATTGAATGAGACCTCTCACATCGAATTTTGCACCTGCCCAAGTCTGAATTCCTTTAGGGAGAGGCTGTAAATTAGCCCCGACGCTGACAAGCCAGTCGTCATCC
Organism: Calditrichota bacterium; assembly: GCA_003818595.1. Classification (GTDB taxonomy): domain Bacteria; phylum Zhuqueibacterota; class Zhuqueibacteria; order Residuimicrobiales; family Krinioviventaceae; genus Fontimicrobium. Next base: position 1,725 of record RPQV01000812.1, on the reverse strand, counting down.
AAAGAAGCCGTATAGTATTCCGTCAAGTCGATTAAATTGGGGGGCGCTTGATGGTCTCTTGGAGGAATAATGCCGTCGCGTTTGAGAATTTCTTTCCCCGAATTTTTATCTTTGTTTTCCATCAAAGCATTTTCCTCCATTGCATTGTTCACCTCCGGCCCCTGAAATTTTAAATTCTGCTTCAAACCATAGGTGAGTTGTTTCAACAGCTCACCTTGAGCATTAAAGACAAACAGTACGGTCGTTTGATTATCAATGGCGCCACGCAGATGTTTGTCAAGCGAGGCGTCGGCGTTGATGGTCAGCCTTTGGGTTGATTTTTCATTTTTGTTCAGAATAATATCAAAATCAAAATTCTCGGTCAGACTTTGGTTCATGACCAGAACGCAAATCGTATCATCACTTTTTGTACCGATTGCTTTCACATAATCTTGATTGACAGAGGTTGGCATAAACTGTCCCGACATATGCTCCGCCATCATCTGCATGTGATAATAACTCGAACGGGGATAAAACTCGCGCGGCAAACCCAGGTAGCCGAAATCCGTGCTCACCGCATCGGTTTCGCTGATGCACCATGGATTCACCGTAAAGGCGCCGTACTGCATGCCGATGCCGAATATTTCCGCCATAAACTGGCCGCCGAGAAATGACGTATTCCCAAAGCCGGCGATCTCCCGATCCGGATTGGCATAGGTGACATTGACCTCAGTCAGCGCCCACATCAATTTGGCGTCTCCGGTTCGCCGATGCTTGGTATCCGCTTCATTCATCATCTGCACCAGTTTCTCAGCTTGATTGCGAATGGTCTCCGGACCAGAAAAAATAACATTGTCCCGATTAAACTCTCTCCCATTGGGATACTTGTGGAAACTGAACCCGTCGATCAGCCGGGCGCCGTTTTCCTTGAGGCCGGTGATGTCCAGCCTGCCGCCGCAGAGGTCCCGATACGCGGCTTCGCGCAATTCGCATTCATCAAAAACGAATATTTTTATAGTCGGATCGACTCGCTTCATCGCCGGCGCAATGCGCATGATATAGTCGCGCACGCCTTCAATGGTGAATTCATTACGCAGCAACGGTTCATTGCCGATGCACCAGAACTGCACCTTTTTCTCACCGCGTTGAGTGAAATATTCGACCAATTCCATCGCCTGAAGGACCGTATAATCGCAAGGCACCTGCAGCAGGGGTTCAGCGCCGATATGGCGAATCGAATCAACCATCGCAACTAGTCGCTGACGTTCGGGCAGATTCCGATTGTAGCCATTACCGCCGATGCGGACGACCTTGACTCCGCTTTCCTTCACTTTCGGCCACAGCAGATGAATATAGCCGACGCGGTCTTCGTCCCCCTGCGCCAGCCAGTGGTTTTGACCAAAGAGATAAGGGCTGATGTCCTGCGCGATCGCTGAACCGACAAGCCCGACGGTGAGCAGAGTGACTAATAGAGTTCTTTTCATCTTCATATCTTTTCCTTTTGCAAGATTAAATTCACAACCGTCCAACATACCGCACCTTAAGCGGAACCCAGAGCCCCCGGGGGTGTAAGAAAATTCTAGTCCGTCAGTCCCACGTAAAGCCGCCGCCCAAGCCTATTCAAGGGCTGGTGCCCGAGCGGAGTCGAGGGCTGGTGCCCGAGCGGAGTCGAGGGCTGGTGCCCGAGCGGAGTCGAGGGCTGGTGCCCGAGCGGAGTCGAGGGCTGGTGCCCGAGCGGAGTCGAGG
>RPQV01000811.1 GCA_003818595.1 Calditrichota bacterium | reverse complement strand
CTTTTTCAACGATCGACCTTGCTCGAGAATGCGCAAACCTTTGCTTCCCGCGTTCGGAAGTTTTGCGGCGGAGAAATTGACTGGATTGATCTGCTGCCGCATTCAACCTCTCAAAATAATTGATGCTGGGAAAACGACAATGTTACACCGATTAATTAACAGCAAATTAAAATGGCTGCTGGGATTAATAGTATTTTCGTCGCTCTATTACGCTTGCGATCGGCAAAATAGAACGATCACACAATGGCGATCTCTCGATTCCATGCCGGGGAATTTAACCATTTTATGGCCGAAAAATGGGACGATTTTCCCCGCAGAAATGGTTCCGCCAAGTGTGATGTGGGAAGATTTTTCGACAGAAGCGCAAAAGTGGCAGATCGTGGTTTCTCAGGCGGATAAAGCGGTGATAGGCGCCGCTCAGTCCTCGGCTCAAACGTGGAAACCGGATTCCTCATTATGGGCGACAATGAAATCAAAAGCGTTGCGGGAACCTGTCTCGATTTCGGTGCTTGGTTTGCGAGGCCATCAATTGGTCAGCGGTGCAAAAACAGTTATTCATGTATCGATCGACAGTGTCGGCGCTCCGGTGTTTTTTCGCGCTGTGCCGCTGCCTTTTTATTATGCATTGCATCATTTGCCGGAAATCCGATGGAAGCTGGGATATATTTCGTCGTCAAAACCAGCGGCAACTCTGCTCACAAATCTGCCCCTGTGCGGAAATTGCCACTCCTTTTCCGCAGACGGCCGTACATTGGCTATGGATGTCGATTACGCCAACGACAAAGGATCCTATGTCACCAGCGATATTCAGGACGAAACCGTTTTAACACCGGATAATATCATCACTTGGAGTGAATATAAACAGGAAGATAAGCAGGCGACTTTTGGACTGTTGTCACAAATTTCGCCGGACGGAAGATATGTGGCGAGTACGGTGAAGGATCGTTCGATCTTTGTCCCCAAGGATGACTTGCACTATTCGCAGTTGTTTTTTCCCATCAAAGGCATCATTGCCATTTATGATCGAGAACTGGGTCGGTTTTTCCCCCTACCGGGAGCTGATGATCCTCAGTTTGTGCAGAGCAATCCGACCTGGAGCGCCGATGGTCGTTTCCTCTACTTTGCACGCAGCACTGCTTACATTTCACAACAGCTGGAGCAGAGCCGCGACATTGTGCTGCCGCCGGAATTGGCTGTCGATTTTATCGAAGGACGTCAAGAATTCAAATTCGATATTTATCGCATTCCATTTAATGAGGGTCGCGGCGGCAAAGCCGTACCTTTACCCGGCGCCTCCGGAAACGGCAAAAGTAATTTTTTCCCGCGCAACTCCCCGGATGGCCTACACCTGGTTTTCACTCAGGCGGAGAATTTTATGCTGCTTCAACCGGACAGCAGGCTGATGATTCTGCCCGCTGAGGGGGGTGTTGCACGACCATTAGCCTGCAACACTGACTCGATGAATTCCTGGCACTCTTGGTCTCCCAACGGACGGTGGCTGGTCTTTGCTTCCAAAGCCCGTTCGGCCTATACGGATATATTGCTCGCTCATATCAATGAGGACGGTGAGGCTTCACCTCCAGTATTATTGGAAAATTTTGCCTCGTCCGGATACGCCGCCAATATACCCGAATTTGTTAACCTGCAGAATCGTTCCTGGCGACGCATCATCGATGGATTTTCGAATCAGGCGCACTATTACTTTACCATCGGGCGCAGCAAGCTGGGTGAAAAAAAACCGCAGGAGGCTATCGCGGCATTCGATCAGGCAATACGTCTCGATCCCACCTATGGCAGGTCTTATATGTATAAAGGCCACATTCAATTCGCCAACAATCTATTCGAGGACGCCCTGGAATCTTATCAAAAAGCTGCACAATACATTCACGACGATGGTGAGCTGTTCCAGAATCTTGGAGCTGCTTATTACAAATTGCGCCACTACGAACAGGCGATTGCCGCCTTTACGGACGCTGTTCGACTGCAACCGCAAAATGCTGAAGCCTTTTTAGGGCGCGGCCTTGCACATGCACGACAGGAAAACTATCAACAGGCTTTGCGTGATTTTGATCGCGCCGCTCAGTTGAATCTGACGAATGCGCGTATTTTTCACGAGCGAGGCGTGTGTTT
>RPQV01000810.1 GCA_003818595.1 Calditrichota bacterium | reverse complement strand
CTGGCATTCGACAGTCCGGCCTTCATTCTCATCAAACCGGCAGTGATCGAACTGGTGTTTGTGATTCTCATCGGCGTGACGGTATTCAGCAACAATCCACTGCTGATCCAAATGTCCAAACGATACATGGGCGGGATGGAATTGGGGGATCAGCAGGTCTATATGATGCGGCGTATGCTGCACGGGATGTTCTGGCTGTTGCTGGCGCATACTGTGCTGATCGTGCTGACGGCACTGTATGTCGGAAAGCCGGATACAGCGGGTTATTTGCAGCGCAAAGAGTTGTGGGCGTTTGTCAGTGGGGGACTGTTTTATCTCCTCATCGCCGGAGTCTTCCTGTTTCAATTTGTGAAAGGGAAAATCAATCAGCGAAAGTTTTTGCAGCAGTACCGTGATGATGAATGGTTCGACATTGTCACTCCGGAAGGCAAAGTAGTGGGCAAGGCGCCGCGATCGCTCTGTCATCGCAACCCCAACCTTCTCCATCCGGTGGTGCACGTGCATGTATTCAATTCACGCGGAGAGTTGTGGCTGCAAAAGCGCGCTGATGACAAGGACATACAACCGGGCAAATGGGATACCTCGGTTGGCGGACATGTCAGCAGCGGCGAGAAAATTGAGCAGGCGCTGCTGCGCGAGGTGAAGGAGGAACTGGGGGTGGAGATGATGCCCAACGAACCCCTGTATCGCTATGTGATGAAAAACGAAATCGAGAGCGAACTGGTTTACACGTTTCGCGGATTTCATAACGGACCATTTCGTTTTCCTCGAAACGAAATTGCCGAGGGGCGTTTTTGGAAAATGAAGGATATCCGGTCTGATCTCAATAAAGGAGTATTCACTCCCAATTTCGAGCAGGAGTTTGGTTTTCTGGAAAAGATCAAACTCGTGTAAATATGCAAATATACAAAGGAGAACCTCGTCTGTCCCACGCAAAGGCGCAAAGATCGCAGAGTTATTATTCCATTTCCGCTTTGATCACCCAGTCCGTCGCATCGGCTTGATCCTCCGGCACTTTAATTTCAGAACCGGCTGCTTTATAGGTCACGACAATTGAACGGCCATCCGGATACGTCTCTGCGTTGACAATCCGAACATTCGGCAGAATAATTGAGCCGTCAGGCCGGTGCAGAATGTGTAAATATACTGTTTTCCCTTTATGGGTGGTCACACCCCATTCCTGCGGCGGAATCGGCCCGCCGCGTGTGCCGTAAACCGTCTCGCCATATGTGCTCAGCCATTCGCCGATTTCGTGCAGACGGTCGAGCTGACGCTGTTCGATACGACCGTCGAGCATGGGACTGATATTGAGCAGGAAATTTCCATCTCGGCCGACGGTCTGAAGCAGAGTGTGAATGCATTCGCGGGTGGTTTTCAGCGTGTCGTTCGGTTTCCATGCCCATTGTTGGCAGATGGTCATGTTGGTCTCCCAGGGAGTGAGGATGTTGAATTCGCCCACCCGCTGTTCCGGCGTCTCGAAATCGCCGGCATACTGCGCCCCGCGACTGAATCCATCCATTCCTTCCCTGCCTTTGTCGATGCGGTTGTTAATGAGCAGAGTCCAGTCGAGTCCGCGTAAAAATGCGTACAAATCCATGCCCATTTCATGGGTCCAGGGCTCTTCCCATTCGCCGTCGAACCAGAGAATTCGAGTCCCATAGCTTTTGACCAGCTCGGTCAACTGTCCTTTCATCATGATGATATAGCGGGACATCGCTGCATTTTCTTTGACGATTTGTTTATTTTGCTGCTGCAGCTTGACGGGATAATCGGGGTGATACCAGTCCAGGATTGAATAATAGGTGCCGAAGAGTAAGCCCTGTCTGGCGCACTCGTCCGCCAACTCGCGCACCACGTCGCGCTTGAACGGCCCTGCCATGATGTCATAATCTGAAAATTGTGAATCCCACAAAGCAAATCCATCATGGTGTTTGGTCACCAGGATGATGTATTTCATCCCGGCGCCTTTGGCGGCTCTCACCCATGCCGATGCATCAAACAGCACCGGATTGAATTCCTGATATAACTGATCATACTCTTCAAAGGGGACCTGGTTGCCCCGCGACCAACCGATCTCCGTGCCGCGAAGGGAGATCGGGCCCCAATGAATGAACATGCCGAAGCGCATGGCGCG
>RPQV01000809.1 GCA_003818595.1 Calditrichota bacterium | reverse complement strand
TTTTTGCGTGCATCTTTTCCAGTCCGTCAACGGAGCTGCGGATAGATCTGCGTGAAGGTGCGGATGCATAGGTTACCATGACTGAGGTATTACGTTCGCTCATTATTCCTGCTTGCCTTTTATCATTTGTTTTTGTATAATGGAATTGAAAGTTCTGTGGGGCTTTGGAACGGCATCTTTGTTAATATTCATTGTGGTGAAGGCATTTCGCCCCTGTCGGCAGATGATTTCAGGTGAATATTAAAACGGCGTATCATTGATCTTCTACCCGTTTGAGTTTGGGGTGGAGGATGGCTAAAACGCGGCCAAAATGATGAGCGTATTTATGCGAATTCCAAAAGGCTGATGAAATGGTGAATGTTGCTGTTGATATTCCGGGCGCCACAAACGATCGATCTGTCAGTGAAAATACTCTCCAGGATACTCATGCCCTGCAGTCGAGTACAAGAAAAAGCCGACAATCCTCTTTACACCATCGACTTACAATGAACGACACGTGGATTTTTATTCTCACCAATCCGGCGACCGATCAACTGGTCGCGGCAAACCATGCATTCTATCAAATATTGGGTTTTGAACAAAAAACTGTTATTGGGCGGACGACTGTCGAGCTCAAGCTGTTTGCCGATATTCATCAGCGCAACGTCTCACTTGCCAAACTGCAAAAAGAAGAGATCGGGGATGCACTGGCGACGACCATACGCAGCGCTGACGGGCGGGAGAAATTCTGCATTGAAACGACCGAACTCGTCCATCTTCAGGGACAGAGCTATGCCGCGACGCTGCTCCAGCTTGCCGTTGATTCAAATATGACGCTTTTCGCCGCTGATGATGAGCGCTTTAACAAAGTATTTTCCTCGACTCCCAATATAGCCATTCAGGGATATTCTGCTGATGGGAGCATTCATTATTGGAACGCCGCCAGCGAAAGACTATATGGCTATTCTGCTGAAGAAGCGGTTGGTAAAAATCTTGTTGAGCTGATCATCCCTCAGGAGATGCGTGATGTAGTGCGAGGGATGATCAGCGCGGGCGCTGAAACCGGGATCATGCCGCCTGCCGCAGAGTTGATGTTGCAGCACAAGAACGGCGACAGCGTACCGGTCTATTCCAGTCATGTCGTGGTGTTTCTGCCGGAAAAACCGCCGGAATTTTACTGCATTGATGTCGATTTGAAGACGCAATGGCTGCGCGAGCAGCGTCTCGGACGCATCACCTCGCTTTTACTCAACCTGGAACAGGACGCGCAAAAGAATTTTCAAAGAATCCTCGATTTGTGCGGCGAACTTCTGGGAGCGGATTGTGCCCTCTATAATCGCCTTGACGGCGACTTGCTCTGTCTGATCAGCGGATGGAATGCTCCCTCTGATATTCAAGAGCAGGATGATCCGCAGGGTCATCTCTGCTTCGATGTGATCAGCAGAAAAGAGGATGGTGTGTTATGCGTTCGGAATCTGCAGAATACCATTTATTCCCAGACTGATCCCAATGTCGCCAAATACGGTTTACAGACCTATATTGGACATCCAGTGCGGTTTGGCGGGAAAAACCAAGGTTCGCTTTGCGTGGTCTTTACCCGCGATGTTGAACCTACTGCTGAAGATTTGACAATTTTAGGATTACTTGCCTCTGCTTTGGCGCAGGAAGAAGAGCGACTGCAGGCTCACCAGGAGTTGATCGAACGGGACCAATTTGAAAAAGTCCTTATCGATCATGTACTTGCCGGCGTTGCATTGGTAGATGCAGAGACACTCAAGGTTGAAAAGATCAATCCCGCGGCGCGAGCGATGCTCGGTTTACAAGAGGATCAGGTCATTGAAGATTTGTGTCAAAAGTTCTTCTGCTCGTCTGACGACGGCTTGTGTCCTTTGAAGGATATAGGCATCACCGTTGACAATGCCGAGTGTGAACTGCAGCGGGCAGACGGCAAGCGTCTACATGTTCAAAAGTCGGTTCAACGGGTTAAAATCCAGGGCAAAGAAAAGTTTGTCGAATGTTTTGTCGATATCAGCAGTCACAAGAACATTCAAAAAATTCTCCAGCAGGAAAGAGACCTTTTAGAACGTGCATCGGTAGCGGGCCAAGTCGCCTTGTGGGACTGGGATGTTAAACATAACATTCTTGACTGGACGAGCTATATCGATTCA
>RPQV01000808.1 GCA_003818595.1 Calditrichota bacterium | reverse complement strand
GCGCAGGCCGCGTAAGCCATCGGCGCATTCCAGTTGATGCAGATTTCATTGGACGCATAACTACCCTGAACATCGACGAACGACCGAGCCGGCGAATTAGAAGGATAAACCACACCGCCCTGGCCTTTATCTTCCTGATTCGGATTGGGTCCTCCGGCGAGAAGACCCGGCACCGGATTCTTGATCCCGTCGGCGCCGGACTGCCGATGATGAATATTCATCGGCGATTTGCTCCCCAATCCGGTCAGAAAACAATAGCCGGTGGCGTTGCGGCCGAGAAGATAGTCCAGGTTAGTCAGTGCGGCGTCCAAAAACGCTTTATCACCGCTGATGCGATACCCCATGATCAAAGCCACGGCCTGATTTGCCGCCACTGCATTGCTTCCCCAGCCGAAATCAGATTTATTTTTCCCCATCACCATGTGATAGGGCGAAGTTGTCAATCCGCTTTTGAGCGAATTCGCCCAATCGATGATCCGCGTGCGCAATGCCGCTTTATTATAGACATCAGGCAGATTTTTTTCATGCTGCAGCAGTGAATAAAATCCCAGAGTACGAACATTCGGCCATGCCGGCATTGAAGTATTGGATTCATTGAAAGGAGACGTAATCACCAGAAAACTGTCCGCTTGCGTGGCGACGAACAGCTCCATCGCCGCCCATTGAAATTCGTCCGTCACAGTACTGTTGCCGTACTCACCGGTGTTAATGTCCGGATTATACAATTTGTTCATATCGCTCTGCCGATAATAGATCGCCGGATTTTTGCGCGCCCAATTCCAGGCCGCCAACGCAGCGGTCAGGCACGAATCGGCGAATCCGGGCATTTGCGCCTCGAACGCGCGAAAAATGCGCGCACTCACGGCAGCGACCGCGGCCAAGTCCAGCGTCGCCGCCGTCGATTTCTGTACGACATATCGTCGGGATGTTGCGGCGTGCGGCATGACAAAGCCGTCAAAGTTTTCATTCGTCAGCTTGTGATAAACGCCGCCGTCGCCCGGATCCTGCATGGTCAACATCCAACGGATATTCCACAGAGCCTCATCGAGCACATCGTGTAATTCATTTTCGCTTTACGGAATATGGGTATTGAGTGATTGACAATAGTAGGGGTAATTTTCATATAATTGCAGCAGTGTATAAGTGGAAATGCCGGAATTCACAATATATTTGTTGTAATCCCCGGCATCATACCACCCTTTTGGCGATGAGATGATGGTATCCTTGGGACGCAGGGCAGTGGCCGCTGATTCATGCACATAGACCTTGTTGTCGGGATGGCCCAATTTGCGTTTCCATTTGCCCGCATAGCTTTCATCCAGAGCCATGGATGCGCGCTGGAAATAATACCCTTTCAGGGACCACATGGCCACCCGCTGATGAACATACGGTTTGATTTCAAAAGGGTGAGAAACGCCGACGCCCGGAACGAGCAGCACATACTCGCCAGGTTCGGTCCACGTCGAAAAGTCGGCCAGCGCCACATTTTCATCCGCGAGATCCCAGTAGCGGGCCTGCGTCAATTGACCTGTGTACACGGTATCGGCGCCGTCCCGGGTGGTCAGGTAGAAATCTGTTGCTGCCGACTCGACGACGGCAGCTAATTTTTCCCCCTCTGGATAAAAGCCGATTTGATTGAGTCGAATATTTTCAGAAACGGACAGAGCGGACAAGATAGATGTCAAGATGAAAACCATCAACAGAATCGACCTCACCATTTTACCTCCTTTGCACCGTGATAAAACAAATACCGTTTAAAATATGAACCCGATGGTGCAAAAACAATAATATTTTTCTTGAACCACGATAAATACCTGTTAAATTAATAATGAGATTTCATTAACAGAAATTCGGAAGGACATACAATTGAAAAAAAGAAAACTCTCTGAATATAAGAGCTTTATGGGGGGCAACCTGTTTGTCCTCATTCTTATCAGCTTTTTATCGCCGCTCTGCGGCCAGGAAAATCTGATCATCAATGGCGGATTCGAAAACGGCCTCAGCGGATGGTCGTCGTTTTGGAGCCGCACGCCCAATGCCGGCAGCGTCGAGATCGTCAGCGATCTCTATCACAGCGGCGGCCATGCAGCATTTATCGAACATCATGATCCCCAGGATTGGTCATTCGCGGTCAATAAACGGTATGC
>RPQV01000807.1 GCA_003818595.1 Calditrichota bacterium | reverse complement strand
ATTCGGTCAATAATTTTAACCGTGATGGGGAATTTTCCATCTGCAGAATGTGTCGGTAAAAAGGACAATGTCTGCTTCACATTATTCCCGCCGAGGAGATCATTATAATAAAAAGGGCCGCCCAGTCCGACAGTGCTTATCTCAGCCTGTAATGGATGCAATTCGGTGTAGGTCACTTCTGCGCTGATTAAAGAATCCCCTTGGATCGCAAACCACTCTCCGTCGTAATCGGCGTCCGGAAAAGCAATCGAGACCTGGGCAGGCGGCTGGGAGTCAATGGTGAATCTCCATGATTCAGACGGCTGTCCCCAGAATAATAAATCAAATGCTTCAACAAACCATGTATAGTCATGATCAGGTAGGGAATCAGGCATTGTGAAGGTAATCAATCCCCCACCCTGTATGACGGGCGGTGTCGGAGAAAATAACGCAGGTTGCGACATCGAGTCAAAGACATGACGTTTCCCATCCGCATCTTGAATGGTCAGGCGAAAATGAAGTGAATCTTGCGGATTAATATCCGCGGGCGTCAACCACTGAAAAACAGGATAATGGTTATTAGACAGTGCTAAATCAGCAGGCTGCAGAAGATTCGGCGCATAGGGAGCTTGAAATCCATCAATGTTGTTAAAAAGAACAGTAATCAAACCTGTGGTATCCGCCACCACGATATCCAACGAATGATCTGAATTCAGATCACCAATTACAAAATTTGTAGGCTGCGGGGAAACGGCAATCTGACTTGAACTGGCGAAGGATCCCTGTTCATTCCACATGATCCATATATCGGCTTGTTTACTTCCCGTCAGCACCGGATCCATGTCGCCGTCCGCATCCAAATCGCCTAATTCCATCCAGTTTGGATGAAGCACTGTATTAAACTTGGTGCTGTTGATTTGATAGATGGGTGATGGCGGTGATTTTGAGCCGTCGATACCTTCACAGAAAGAGACGAATAGTTGATGCAAATCATAATCGGCCGAGAGCAGGTCAGGGATGAGATCACCGTTTAAATCCATGGCATTTGACATTTCCAAATCTCTTCCCCCCCGTATGCCCAAGAGAGGGTTTGAGAATGTTGCAGTTCCATTGTTGAGATAGAGATTCACAGAAGCATTCAAGCCTCCGGAATGGCCGATGCCGATGTCGATGAATCCAGAATTATTGAGATCCCGGGCGAAAATACTTTGAGCGGTTGAGCTGTTATCGAACCATTCGATTTTATCATCATCTTCTGGAAACTTTCCCGTGCCGTCATTCAGATAAACCAGTGCGGATTTTCTGGTGGAATTGAGCGTCATGACTATGATATCCAGATAACCGTCCCCGTTAAAGTCATTGATAGCCGCTGCTCGAGGTTCAGCGACCCCAAGCCTGCTGAAGGCCAGGTCAATGGTTTGACCGGCAACCAGGTTGCCGTCAGCGGAAAGATAGTAGATACTGATGCGCGGTTCTATGGAAAATTTCTGGCGTCCTCTATGAACCAGGACGAAATCCGAAAATCCATCGCGGTTTAGATCTCCGCAATAAAACGGGCGAACTCGGTCAGGGACCTGAACCGGATCTCGAAAATGCAATTGACCATTCTGGTAAAATGCGAGACGCAGAAATTCCTTGTCATCGATCGACCCGGCCATTGCCAAATCTACACAGCCATCCTGATCGAAATCGGCAGCAGATAGGGAGGTAAGACGCATCGAAGCATCAAATTGAAGTGAAAAATATTCCTTACCCCCGGTTTCAGGAGCAATGTTAAATTCCCAAATATATCCCTTCTTCAGCAGATCTTCAGGCAAATTCGGCTGGCGAACAAGAACGACAGTGATCCGATCTCCGACGATGAAGGGGCGCTGCGGGTGGAAAATCGCTGCAAAATGGTTCTCGCTGAAAGAGATGTCGCCCTTGATTTGGCCTGATTTTTCGCCGAAAACAATCAGCGAATTAGAATGAATCCAGGATGAGGAAACCGCCTTGTTAAATTCAAGCCGGATATCAGCATCCCGCGTCACATTCACACGGTTGGGTAAAGGCTCAACGGCAACTATCTTCAGACTCTGTGCCGAAGCGTTGAGGCAAAATAAAAACAAGATGAGAGAAGCAACCCTCGATATTTCTGATTTTGTAATCAATTGACGCCTATATCGCTGCTAAACTT
>RPQV01000806.1 GCA_003818595.1 Calditrichota bacterium | reverse complement strand
CTGAGCCATCACTCTCGCTTCCAGCCGCGCTTTGTTAACAGCATCGAGAGGGGTATAATCACCTGAGATAAAGTTAACCGGCGCCGTAATTTCCTCCGGCATAAATGAACTGTAGGCCCAGTTGCTCGCGATTTGAAAATGAGGAAAATGCTCATGAACAGATGACATATAATGAGTCAGGTAATCGCGGAATGCCTGACGATGAAATTGCAGCCATTCAAACCAATGGGGATCATCCGCTTTTTTCGGAATCGATGAAATCCCTGTTTTTTCCTGAAACAATTTGACGGCTCGGTCGCCATAATCGGGCAGTGTACCCCAGTTTTCGCCGTCGACCCAGGCGCCGTCGATGTCGTATCGGCTCGCCAATTCTTCCAATTGCGGTATCAACAGGCTGTCCGCATAAGGACCGAAAACCGAAGTTGTCTGATGATTCGCGGCGCCGTTGTTGTCGATCACAGCCCATGCCGGATGAGTTGCGCAGGCATTCGCATCGATGACGCCGGAATAATGGGTATAGAGGGCGACGCCGTTGCGAGCAGTCACCTGTCTCCAGGTCAATAAAGGATCAGAGATGAACCGCGGAACTCGATTGCCCACTGTTGTGGGGTAACTGGAATATCCGGGATGACCTTTGCAGTCCACTTGGATGAAATCAGGGTGAACCCGATCGATGAGAGATTGCACCATGTCCGAGGTGACATTCTTTCCGATCAGGGTGTCCGTCGCTCCGGCATGAAAGTCAAAATGGAGTCCCAAAAAACTGTCCGCTCGACGCAATCTTTCCGGCGGTTGTTGACCTGATAGCGAAGCTGCCGTGAAAATGATGATCAAGGTTCTCAAAACGGTACGCAACTGCATTGTTTTCCTCCTTATCGGATAAGGGTAACCGTACGGCGATCAACATACTGATCATGAAAGAACAGGTAAAAATAGGCACCGCTGGCGGCGGGCATGTGGCGGTCGTCCAAACCATCCCATTGAAAGGTGTGCGCGCCGACCGAAAGGTCTCTTTCAACGAGTGATCTGATCCGTATTCCAATCTCATTGGTAATGAGTATTTTAACAAAAGACGCTTTTGCAAGCGTGATCTGAAACGTGACGCTGCCGTTGAAGGGATTGGGGAATGCCTTCAACGATGATTCTTGATTTTGGTCGGTGAATTCCAGGGAAGATGCTGTTTTATTGAGCTCTTGATCCATCCAGTTCCACCGGCGCGACAACCACTCTTTCAGGTATTCAATTTCCTCAGCGTAAGATTTGCCGACAAAATAGTTCGGCCAGACATATTCCCCTAATATCGGCCATCTTTCAAAATTCCGCTGTTGGGCTTCATTCAAGGTGTCCGCCCATGCATCCACAAGCTTTAATAAACGATCCAAGGCCAGTTCCGAACGCTTCAATGACTGCCACCGGTCAGCAATTTTCTGTTGAATTTCGCTGTTGCCGTCGATGCGGGCCAGCCAAAATGGAATGCGGTCGTTCACAGTGATTTTTTTTCGCAACAGCCAGCCGCTGGTTTCCATGCCCTCAAAATAATCAGCGTTGCCGAATCCTAAATTGATATCCCAAACCGGCCCTATGACCAGTTTTCCCCCTCGACTATCGCGATCTTTGTAGAAAAAGGTGCTGAAGGTGTACGTATCGATGTTTTTGGCCAGCTCGTTGATCAGATAATAATCGATAAACGCCTCAATGTCGAACAATTTGCGCAAGTATTCATCCCAATCCGTGCGCCTCATTTTTTCTTCCCAATCGAGCACGTATTGTTTGATATAGTCTTTTTGCTGCGTCGTCAATTCATCGGGTCCGGGATCGTGGTAAAGCCAGGGAACTTTTTGAGCAGTAGGCGAAAGGGTATAACGAGATTCCCACCCTTCGTTTTCTTCACCGGCATTGCGATCCACTTTGACGACATAGCCGCCGGTGAGTTGATCACCGCTGTTGTCTTCGGGTCTCAATTTGGCGATGCTGATGCGATGGTCATCTCGTTTTATCTTTTCAATCAAGACATAAATACCGCGATAATCATTATTCACGATCAATTCGCAAAAGCGGGTGCGGGGAGCATAACGGCCGATGTCGTTTGAAAGCCGATAGGCCAAAACGTTGCGCAACAGGCTTTGATCGCTGTAGGGAGGATAAAGAATCCAGTCATTCT
>RPQV01000805.1 GCA_003818595.1 Calditrichota bacterium | reverse complement strand
GCGCCCCGCCAAATGGGTTGGCGGCGATCCAAATCCCGGATGTGCCTTCAACATCAGCGAAGACGGCACCATGCAGATAAGGCGCGGTTATTACTTCTACAAGCAGGTCTGCCGTGCCGGCCAAACCGGCATGGGAGTCGCGCAAACGTCTGCTATGGATTCAGAAACAGCGGTTATCGGCTTTAGCAGAAACGGCACCAAAAATCCTGATGCCGTGGTATTGATTAATCTGGGTAAAGATGCTGAAAAAATAGCTTTGAAAGTCATCGGCAGCAGCAAAACATGGTCAGCGTTCCGCACGACAGATGATGAAAAAGAGTTGTATCGTTCTCTCGGTATTTTCCATCTGAATAATAGAGACGAGCTGATGTACACCATGCCGTCACGATCAGCCACTACCTTTTTTGCAGAATAACCGCTGTCAGGTTCTTTTACACAGTCCGACAATAACCCGACATTCTCATGCGATTTTTTTCTTGCTAATCTTGTACAATTTTTGTAAACTAATTTGTTTTAGCGATACATCGTGTTGATTTTTTTAAGAGTTAATCAATCAGAAACGATTCGCCCACTGCAAAAAACAAGATCAAATATATTCATTGGGATAGAAAACAAAGATCGCTGGGAAGGAGGTGGTTCATCAGCGTGAGGCCTTTATGAATCAACGTGAACGCGGCGATGCATGAAGGAATTCAGGTTCAAAGGTCTTTATCCATCAAGACGGATGCCTCATCTCCAATTTTGAACTCGCATGTATATTAAAACAGAAAACGAGAAGTTTAAAGGAAACAAGGGAAAAAATATGAAGAATTTGAAGCTTTTTTCCAGTATTTTGGTCGTTTTTGCTCTTCTCGCGCTTGGCGGTGATCAACTATACGCACAGGCGGGAAAAATCTCAGGGAAAGTCCTTGACTCGAGCAACAGCGAACCGCTTCCAGGCGCCAACGTGACCGTCGTCGGCACCAGCTACGGCGCCGCTGCATCAATGGAGGGCGATTTTTACATTCTCAACATTCCCCCTGGTACTTATGACCTTCGCGCACAATTTATGGGCTATGATGCGATGATGGTCAAACAGATCACGGTGAACGTCAACCGCACAACAGAAGTCGACTTTCGCTTAAAACCCGCTGTCATCGAAGGACAAGAGGTTGTCGTTGAGGCTTCTAAAGTGGTACAGAAAAAAGATCAAACCAGCTCCATTCGTAATGTCGGATCTGAGACCATGAACATCTTGCCGGTAGAATCCGTCGGATCGGTCGTCAATCTCCAGGCAGGCGTCGTCGCCGGTCACTTTCGCGGCGGCCGTTTTAATGAAGTCAATTATCTCATCGACGGCATGCAGGTGACGGACGCGTTGAGCAGCTCCGGCCAATCGGTTAGCCTTCAGGCTGATGCAGTCGAAGAAGTCGAGGTGATCAAGGGTACCTTTAACGCAGAATACGGCCGCGCCATGAGCGGAATCGTAAACGCCATTTCAAAAAGCGGCAGCAACGCCTTCCACGGCGCCGCATCTGCGCTCCTCGGAAACTACCTCACCACCCACGATGACATTTACATTGGAGTGCGTCCCGAAGAAATCACACGTCGGCAGGACTACAAGTTCCAGCTCAGTGGTCCGGTATTTCGTGATAAATTATACTTTTTCATCGATTTTCGTCATGAAGATAATAAAGACGTATACAATGCCGTTCGCTATTTCCTGCCCGACGACATCAGTTTTTATAACACCGATGATGTCAACCGCTGGTATTCTCAAAGAAGCGGCGACAGCTCCTACGTCGCTTCCGGATGGGGCGTCGGCACTGATGTCACCGCGAAACTGACCTTGAATGCAACCAAAAATCTCAAGATGCAGGGCTTGTACATTTACAACACCGGTGAAGGCCAAGGCTACAGCCATTACAACAAGTACAAACCGGACGGCCGCAGCATCGGTAAAGGCAATACTCATATGTTCGCCTTGACAGTCAACCACATGTTGTCATCCAGTTTCTTTTATGAAGCCAAAGCAAAATATTCCGATGGCTACGGTTCCTCCTATGTTTATTCTAATCCGTTGGACCCCCGCTACATCAGCGATCGCTTTGACAGCGGTACCGGTCCGGGATTCGCCTTCGGCGGCATGGACAGGAATTACAATATCCGCAATACCTATGAAG
>RPQV01000804.1 GCA_003818595.1 Calditrichota bacterium | reverse complement strand
CGTATGGTGATGCCGAGTTGCGCAGCCTGCGCAATTTCATTCAAGGACGAAGCCACTCCGCCGCGCGTCGGATCGCGCAGCACATGTATTTTGGCCGAGGCGGCAAACATTCGTTCCACCAGATGATTCAGCGCTGCCGTGTCGCTGGAGATATCGCCGCCGAAATTGATGCCCTCGCGGCTCGACATGACCGCCATGCCATGCTCCGCAATCCCGCCGCTGATGATCACTTGATCCCCAATTTGACAATTCATCGGCGAGATATTCCTGCCGGCAGGAATGACGCCGATGCCGCTGGTATTGATGAACAACTTGTCCCCTTTGCCTTTGTCAACCACCTTGGTGTCGCCGGTAACGATCTGCACTCCGGCTCTTTGCCCCGCTCGCTGCATCGATGCAATAATTCGCTGCAAGCATTCCATCTCCAATCCCTCTTCGATAATCAGACCGCAGGAAAGGTAAAGCGGCTGCGCACCGCACATCGCCAAGTCATTGACCGTGCCATTGACGGCCAGTTCTCCAATATCGCCGCCGGGGAAAAACAAGGGCTGAACCACGTAGGAATCGGTGGAAAACGCCAAATGAAGCCCGTCAATATCAAACATGGCGCCGTCATGTTGCTGTCGGATCAGCGGATTGTCAAAATGCGGCCATATCAACTGCTGCAGCAGTTTTTGCGACAGCGTGCCGCCCGCTCCATGCGCCAAAAGTATCTGCTGATGATCATCCTTGAGCAGTGGACAGGAAAAATGTTCAATCGAGTTCATAACACCTCTTGTTCAATCCGATGACTCTGAATGATCGCCATAACGAAAATAAGCGGCGCACGCTCCCTCGCTGGAAACCATCGGCGCACCGAGAGGATGTTCAGGTGTGCACTCGCGACCAAAAGCCGAACACTGCAGCGGACTGACGCGTCCCTGCAGCACCAGGCCGGCCATGCAGTGAGATGATTCCTGAGCCGTTGTCTGCACAACCGCAAAAGCACGTTCGGCATCAAATTCTGCATAATCATCATTCAAATGCAGGCCGCTCTGCGGAATGACGCCGATGCCGCGCCACTTTTTATCGACAATGGTAAACACCTCTTCAAGCAATTTTTGAGCGCGCAGGTTCCCCTGACGAACAACGGCGCGGGTATATTGGTTGTCGATGATGTATCTTTGCTGCTGAAGCGCCTCGACGGCGGTGAAAATTCCCTGAAGGATATCGATGGGTTCAAAACCGGTGACGACGATCGGCACACGATGACGTTCGGCGATGGGTTCGTACTCATGATATCCCATGATCGTGCAGACGTGCCCGGCAGCGAGAAAGGCATCGATGCGATGGTCTGCCGAGGATAATAAAAGCTCCATTGCCGGCGGCACCCGCACCTGTGAGGTGAGCAGAAAGAAATTCTTCAATCCTTTTTTGCGCGCCGCCTGCACCGCCATGGCATTGGCCGGCGCCGTGGTCTCAAAACCGACGGCGAAAAACACCACCTTTTTATCCGGCTGCCTTTCAGCCAAAGCCACAGCGTCCAAGGGCGAATAAACATAGCGAACGTCGCCGCCTCTGGCCTTGACCGACTGCAGATCGTCTTTTGAGCCCGGAACCCGCAGCATATCGCCGAAAGAAGTCAGAATCAAGTCGGGCATCTCGGCAAGAGCAATCGCGCGATCGATGCTTTCGAGAGGGGTCACGCACACCGGACAGCCTGGGCCATGCAGCAACGTCAGGTTCGTCGGCAGCAGCTCCTCCAGCCCGTATTTGAGGATGGTATGCGTTTGTCCACCGCAGATCTCCATGATCGCCCACGGCTCCTGTACGACGTCTCTGATTTTCTCCACCAGCATCCGCGCAATCCGCGCATCGCGATATTCATCAATGTATTTCATGGCAAAATCCTACTTTTTCCTCGTTACCACGCTCTACGTGGTAATGCATTGCCGGACGCTCTGCGTCCATTTACGCTAAAGTTCTGCATCGCCCACGATCCACCGGCGCGGAGCGCCGAAGAACGGATTCCCACGCGGAGCATGGGAACCAGGAGCAATAGCCGCACCCTGAGCGAAGTCGAAGGGTGCTATGTTTATTAATTTTGTGTTTAATGATAGCGCGGCCACCGAGAGAGGATGCGTTTTCACACAGTCTGAAAGCTTCGAAACCAATTTCCGTCCCAAGTGGAACTTG
>RPQV01000803.1 GCA_003818595.1 Calditrichota bacterium | reverse complement strand
GGGTATGTCTGACGTCCGTTCGCGTAATGGCGGCAATTCCAACATAAATCCATTCAGACGATAAAACAGGTCCTCGCGGAACTCACCCTGGAGTACTTGCTGCAAAATTTTACGACTGGATGCAGCAATTATTCTGACGTTCGTTTTGATGGTTTTTTCACCGCCTAAGCGTTCAAAGCAGCCGTCCTGGAGTACCCGCAACAGTTTTGCCTGAAAAGCTGAGGTTGTTTCAGTGATTTCGTCAAGAAATAGAGTGCCTTCATTTGCCAGTTCAAATCTGCCTTTTCGTTGGGAAACAGCGCCGGTGAAAGCACCTTTTTCATGACCGAATAACTCACTCTCCAGCAGAGTTTCCGCAAGAGCGCCGCAATTTACTGCAATAAAGGGATTTTTGACGCGTTTTCCTGCTTGATGAATCGCCCGAGCGAACAGTTCTTTGCCGACGCCTGTCTCACCAGTCAAAAGAACAGGGATATCGTCGGCTCCGATTTTTACAACTAATTCCAAGAGCGGTATTAATTTACTGTCACCGGCATGAATGATATGAGGAAAAGCGGTTGATATTTGGGATTTGGCGGAAACCGATGCAGCCTGAAGATCTTTCAATTGTTGTTCAAGACGATAAATTTCACTTTCCTTCTCAAAAATCAACCGTTGAGATTCATGAGAAAGAGCATGATGATTTTGCAGTTGTGCATGTATCTGCCGCAAACTTTCTTCGGATTGGGAGAGCTGGAGTTGTTTTTCTTCGGTCTGTTGCTGATACAGTTTCCGCAATGCTGTTTCTGATTCGAGGCGTTGATGCGTCGAAAAAATGAAGGGCAGAGCGGCACAAATGGTGAATGCCGTCAGAGGCGGGAATATCGGCAGGACAATAAAGATAAATTTAAAAATGTAATATGTGATCGCCGGATAAAAGATACTTATCGAAGCCAATAGTATGTATGATGTTTTTCGCGGCAGATTATGCAGAAGGAAACCTGTCATTCCTGCGCCAATACTCAAAAGTAAAGCCAGCCATGATGGCGTCAAGCGAAGATAATTGCTTTCAATGATATTCTCTGCCGCTGTTAAATGGATCAAAGAGGCTGGAAATGCATTATGCAGCGGCGTCATTTTCTGAGGTGCATTACCCGGCGCTGTCACTCCGAGGAAAACCAGCTTGTCCCTGAAATTGATCGTGTCGGGATGACTCTGTAGGATTTTCAGCGCATCAACCAAGCTTAAGGAGAACTGATGAATGTCTCGAAAATGATTTAAGTAAAGCCGATGTTTAATATCTGTGGGGATATTGATGACCTTTCGTCCATTCTCCATGAGGATGCCATGACGGGTAGGCTTAAAATGAACCGAATCGCCCAACAAGAAATGTGCGGCAGCCTCAAGACCCAACGATGCCATTACGGTATCCTGATATTGAACCATCAGAGGAGATCGACGGACCAGAGGCTCATTCGCCAGGTTTGCGAAACCCATCGCCGCTGCTGCATCGCGAAATGGCTTGATTGGCCGCTGCAGAGAAGCAGCGGATGAAAGATGTTCTGAGGTATTAAAATCCGAATCAGCAATAGCAAAGGGAAGGATAACATTATGCGCGCTATGCATAAACTCGGCGAGAGCTTTATCATATTCAAAGTAGCGATGATGAGGAGTGGCGAAGAGAATGTCGATTACGACAGTTCGGACGCCGGCTTTTTTTAAAAGATAAATTAAATATCCGTAATAATCGCGGGAAATCGGCCAGCCGCTCAGGGCAGTGATATCATCAGCATCGATGTATAGAAAGAGAATGTCAGGTGAAGCAGGGCGATCGCCACGAACCTTGAACAGCATGTCCACCGAGTGATCAATGAAGAAGTAAGAGAGCGGTGGTACTGCTGCTGCAATGCCGATCACCAAAGCAATGATCGCGACGATGAATATTTGATTTTTTCTCGACATTGGCGGAAGTTTATTTTATACTGACTCGAACAGAAATCTTGATTATGATCAAGATATCAAATTAATGTATTCATGGCAAGCAATAATGGTTACGACCAAAGGTAATCATTATTTATCTGAAATAAAACAAACCATCAAAACAAGCAATCAACCGGTGACGGCAACGATTCACCTGCTGCTGCAGTCAGCTATTGACAGGATTATTGTGGGGAATCTAACAGTCCTTTAACGATT
>RPQV01000802.1 GCA_003818595.1 Calditrichota bacterium | reverse complement strand
TCCAGAAACTGTCAGTCGTGACTCACCAACCGTCCGATTCCCCGATATTGGCCGAGTGCATTGACGAGGATGCGCCGCGAACGGCTATCGAGATGATTGGTGGGTTCATCGAGGGCCAGCAGGTCCGGTGCGAGAAACAACGCGGTTCCAATCTGACAGCGTTTGCGCTCGCCGTGGCTCAGGCTTTCCCAGCGATCGAACCAGTTATCCTCAATTTGCAGTTGTTCTTTGATGTTGTAGCCGGATTTGTCATAGCTGGTGATGAATTCACTGGTTTGTTGTGGAGGCGTCTCTGTCCGTTGTTCGCAATAATAGGAAATCAGGCTCGGGGTCATCGAACCGCTGTCCGGCTGCAAAATGCCGCAGAGTAATTTCAGCAGCGTGGTTTTGCCGCTGCCGTTGGCGCCCACGATGCCGGTCCATCCTGGTCCCAATTGAAAGGAGACACTCTCGAACAAGGGTTCCGTCGTCAGGGGATAGGCAAATGTCAGGTTCTGAATGGATAGAAAATTATTCATGCTCATACGGGGGGTTCATGTTTTCTGATATGCATGGTTCATGCTGATCTTTGGATGAACGAAATGGGGAATTTCAGTGTTTAGGCTTTTTCAGCGATGACCAGCATTTCATAATCGTCCGTGGTCAGCGCAACATCGCGACGCCATTTTCCCAACGGGCATCCGAGGATGAGAATATTGATGAAACCCAATGACTTGAGCAGCCAGGTGATCTCTGACGGCACATAATAGCGCTCGTTGCATTGCAGTGATTTGTGCTGACCGTCGTCGTCCTCAATCTCATAGGTCGAATGGTCGCGAAAGGTCATCAGATCAAAGGAGTTGGCTTGGCTGATCCCGACAGCGTCATTTTCGTTGATAAAGTCTTTGACCGAATGGAAGAGCGGAAACAGACCGTTGAGGGTGGTAAAGATGAATTTGCCGCCTGGTTTCAGTGCCTCAAAAGCGTTATTCAGAATGGCGAAATTCATTTCGTCCGTTTCCATGAGCGGGAATGAGCCTTCGCACAGCATTAATGCCGCATCGTAATGGGCCGGAAATGAAAACGTGCGCGCATCCTGAACGAAAAAATTCGCCTTTACTCCCGCCTCGGCTGCCTTTTGTCTTGCGGCTGCGATCTGCGATTCGGACAGATCAAAGCCGCTGACCGTGTATCCGCGTTTGGCCAGTTCGATGCTGTGGCGGCCGGTGCCGCAGCCGATGTCGAGAATAGTCTTTGATTTATCGAATGAGAGCTCCTGTTCGATGAAATCCACTTCACCCAAAGTGCCTTGGACAAACTATTCCTGATCGTAGCTTTTGGCAAAATTCGTGAACAGTTCTTCATACCATTGTTTGTTCATTGTTCATCCGTACTGTTGTTAATCTGTGCCTTTTTTTACGGCCGCGGCGGTCATGCAGCCGGCGCCGGCGGTGATGGAGGTTTTGGCAAGCTCTGCCGTCATCATGCCGACGGGAGTCAACGCCAGAATAATATCGCCGATGGCGAGGATCAGCCCGATGGAAAAGAGACTGAAACGCCAAACGCCGCTCATTTTAATCTGCTTTTTGAGTTTGCGCGGCTGTTCCACGGTTTGCTGCAGGATGCCGGTCGTTTCCCGAGTCGTCTTTGTAATCAAGGCAATCAGCTCTTCCGTGGAGCGCGGCAGGTTTTCGAGCGATGACTGGTTTTCTGACTTTATGACCACTGCGGCAGCCAGCGCCATCGCGGTCATCATTTGATCTTTCTTCATCGGCGCGAAGGATTGCAGTCGCTTTTCCATTGCATACAGCTGCTCCGGCGGCGGCAATGACTTGATCCGGGCGTTATCGTTGACGATGTTCGACATTTTCTGCAGCAATGCATCAAGCTCGTTTTTTGTCGGCAGCTGCTGCATATGGCCGACGAAAGCGGCCAGGTTTTTTTCGATGTTGTCGACGCGTTGGGAAAGGACTCCCTGTTCGCGAAACGATTTTTTTATCTTGGCATCCAGATCCAGCAGCATTCGGAGTGTCTTGACAGCGCCCTGCATATGATTCTCCCTTAAGGATTGAGTGACCGGCGGTTTGCTCGTTGGTTGAAAGGCTTGTTGACCCATGAGCAAAAGATTGCTTCTAAAATTAGCAACATCTTGGTAAATTGACAAGAGAAATACGAATATCAATTGATATTTATTCTCACAAAG
>RPQV01000801.1 GCA_003818595.1 Calditrichota bacterium | reverse complement strand
GCCATCTGCAGGGGACTGTAAATCACCACATACAGCGCCAGTTGTTTGGCCAGCGTGGTGTTGACGCGGTTGTTGGGACGCGCTTTTTCGTAGGTCAGACCAAAAATACCCGGGGTGAAATCCATGGGACCGGACAGCAGCCGCGTGAACGGCAGTATGGTTTCGTGCTCCGGCGGATTGCCGCCTTGCGGATCCCAGGCGTTATATTCCTGGCCGCGCGCGCCTTCCCGCGTCATCATGTTGGGCCAGGTGCGACGGAGTCCGGTGTCCTTGATCGGTTCATGGGCGTCGATCATGATCTGATGGCGGGCAGCGGTTTCCACCACTTTTTGATAATGACGCACCATGAATTGGCCATGATGCCATTCCAACTGCTCCTGACCCTTTTCATCGATTCGCTTGATGCAGGGATCCATGCCGACGTAACCTGTTTTGACCGCGCGCACGCCCAGTTTTTCGTAAAACTGATAGGCTTTTTCCATTTGGCGTTCATAATTCAGAACTGCCGATCCGGTTTCATGATGTCCGATCAGTCGCACGCCCTTGTTCTCGGCGTATCGACAGACCTCTTTGATGTCAAAGTCCGGATAGGGAGTGGTGAACTGGAATCGGTCGCCATACGTAACCCAATCGCCGTCCCAACCGACGTTCCAGCCTTCAACCAGGACGCCATCAAAACCGTACTGGGCGGCAAAATCAATATACCGCTTGGCATTGGCCGTTGTTGCGCCATGCTGCGGTCCGGAACCCCAGGTGGAGGTGTTCAAATGCATCTCCCACCAAATGCCGACATATTTTCCGGGTTTTATCCAGGAGACATCGCCCAGCTTATTGGGTTCATTGAGGTTCAGAATGAGATAAGAGGTGATGAGTCCGCCGGCATCATCGGCGACCTGAACCGTGCGCCAGGGTGTTTTCATCGGAGTCTGTGTTTTGACTTTCACGCCGTCCGACCAGGGAACCAGATCCGCCTTGAGAACGCCCTGGCCGATGTTCTTCAAGGTCATGCTCGCATAATCGATCAGTGCGGCCTCATGAATACTCAAATAAAGTCCGTTCGCCGTTTCAAAAGTGACCGGCGTATGCACTGTCCCGATTGCGCTCGCCGGTGACGATTGATAGAGAAATTCATAGCGGTTCGGCTGATAGGCGCCGATCCACCACGATTTATAATCGCCGGCCAGGGCGAACTCGGTCAGTTCATCCATGATTTCGAACTGCTGCAATTGCGGCTGTTCTGGTATTTCATAGCGGAATCCAAATCCGTCATTAAAGACGCGGAAAACGAGCGTCAATTGTCTACCGGGCGTTTTGGTTTCGGTCAGATCAACGCGCAGTTCATTGTAATGATTGCGGATATCCTGCACCTCTCCCCAAGGTTGTGTCCACGTCTCATCGAATGATGATGTACGGCTCGATGTTAGGGCGAATGAATCGCTGAATGGGCTTTGGTCTTTGATGACAAAGCCGAGTCTGGAAGATTTGATGAAAGTTCGGTTGAATCGGGCTGCTTCATAATAGGGGCGACCGTCCTGAAGCGAAATGGTCAGTGTGATCGTGCCGTCCGGCGAGGACACCGCCGGCGCTTCTGATGATGCATTCACTTGAATGCTCCACAATAATCCTAGAAGAAAAAGTCGTTTAATCATGTTTATTCCTCAATCCTGGCTGTGGGTGAAATGACCGCGCAATTGTTGAACGGATTTGGATAGGCGGCAATCTGCAATTCTTCCGCTTGCGCCTCTCCATTGCGTCCCCGGAAATCGTCGATGCCCATCGGATCCGTGGTAACGTCCAATTCACCCAGAGTGATAAAGCCTGCAGCATCTTTAATGTCTATTTTCATGCCCAAATCAATGTCTCGACCGGATTTTTGCGCGTCATGAAGTTTGATTTTTAAAGCATATTTTCCGACGGGTAGATCGTCGGGAAGAATCAGCTGATAGTTTTCTGTCACGGTGCTGTTGTCCAGCCAATCGCGATTTTGTGCATCGGCAACGATGATGGTGCGCTCGGTTTGCTCGTTCTGCAATCGGATATGCAACTCATACGGATCATACGCGGGCGCCACACCTTGATTGACCCAAGTCACCGAAAGATTAAAACGGCCGCCCGGATTCATTGCCGTTGGAAAGTCGCAGCTTTTAATAAAATACCAATATCCGCACAGATTGGTCAGTTCG
>RPQV01000800.1 GCA_003818595.1 Calditrichota bacterium | reverse complement strand
TTGAGCAAACAAAAACGGAACAGGTCGATAAAAATATTCTGATCCTTGACGGTGGACAGATATTGCGCCGGTCCGCCGATGCGAATATGGGTGAAAGGCGCCAGGGGTACATTTTCCTGCACGGAAAAATTGGGTGGGAATTCAATGTTGTTCATGATTCGAGAATCCTGCAGCGTCGGCTCTTCGGTGATGGGTATACGTTCATTCTGAAAGCCGTTTGATATTGGCGCCCAGTTGCTGCAGTTTGCTTTCGAGGTTTTCATAGCCGCGGTCAATTTGGCGGATGTTATAAATGGTTGTCTCCCCCTGCGCGCACAGAGCCGCGAGCACCAATGCCATTCCGGCTCTGATGTCAGGACTGGTGACCTGCGTCCCATAAAGCTGTGATGGACCGACAACGACCACCCGATGAGGATCGCACAACACGATTCTCGCACCCATTCCAATGAGGTGGTCGACGAAAAACATTCTGCCGTCGTACATTTTTTCAAAAAAGAGCACCGTACCCTCAGCCTGGGTTGCGGCGACGATGACGATACTCATCAAATCCGTGGGGAAATTCGGCCAGGTGCCGTCATCGATCTTGGGAATATCTCCGGCAAAATCCGGTTGAATCACCATTTTATGACCCGAGGGAATGACGACATGATCTCCATTTATTTTATAATGAATGCCTAATTTTCGATAGGTTGAATGGATGATGCGCAGTTCATCGGGATTCGTGCCGGTGATTCGTAGTGACGATTTGGTGATGGCGGCGAGGACGATATAGCCGCCGATCTCCAGCAGGTCGGATCCGATGGTGTGTTCGGCGCCTCCCAATTCATCAACGCCGTTAATTTGGAGCATATTCGCACCAACGCCGCTGATTTTTGCACCCATTGTATTGAGCAATTTTGTCAAACCCACGACATGCGGTTCGCAGGCGGCGTTCTGCAGTTTCGTCTCTCCCTTTGCCAGAACCGCGGCCATTAACGCATTTTCCGTGGCGGTCACAGACTGTTCCTCCAGAAAGATGTCTGCTGCGACGAGGTTTTTTCGCTGAAAAACATAATTGCGGGCTTGTTCCCCAACCTGTGCTCCCAAACTTTTAAAAGCCAGAAAATGGTCATCCAGGCGTCGACGCCCGATGACATCACCACCCGGCGGCGGAAGGATGACCTGATTAAAACGCGTGAGCAGCGGTCCGGCCAATAGGATAGCAGCGCGCAGGTGACGGCACATGGAAGCATCCGGTTCCGCATGATGGATGTCGCGACAGCAGATGCGGAAATCATGGGGAGTGATTTCAGTCACTTCGGCGCCAAGGCTTTTCAGGATGTCTATCATCATCAAAACGTCGCCGATGCGGGGGACATTGTGCAGAATGACCGGTTCTCGGGTTAATAGACAGGCAGCGATGGCAGGCAGAGCCTCATTCTTGTTTCCTTGGGCTTTAATGGTGCCGGCGAGCGTTCCTCCGCCCTGAATGACAAATCGATCCATAAGTTCATCCCATCTAGTTCAATGACTTGCGGAAACAAGATAAAAAACTTGGCGGTAAGAAAAAACAGTTTTGTTTTTTCTGCAGAATGTGCGTTATTTAGTGTTATTTGGGAGCATTCATGAAAACAGCTTTGGATGTGGTTGTGGTGGGGAATGTCGGCGTGGATACGAGCGTTTATTTTCACGGCGATTTTAACGTAAATGTCGAGTCGAATTATACGCTCAATCTGGATAACGTCGGCCAGGCCGGCGGTTATACGACGCGGGGATTTGCGCAGTTGGGTTACCAAACAGCTTTTTTCGGCTATATTGGAGACGATTTCTGCGGCAGGCTGGTTCGCGAGGAATTCGTGCGCGATGGTATTGATCTCAGCGGCGTTGCCGTGGACCCGGCAGGGACGGGACGCAGCGTTAATTTGGTCTATCGAGACGGGCGAAGGATCAATTTTTATGACGGCAAAAGCCACATGACCCTGCAACCGGATGTAAATGAATGCAGAGAACTGTTATCGCGGGCGCGATTGGCCTTGTTCAGCATCCCCAACTGGGCGCGACAGGTATTGCCGGTCGCCCGAAATGCGGGCATTCCCATCGCCTGCGATCTGCAGGATATCATCGACGTTCATGATCCGTATCGGCGCGATTTTATCGCGGGCAGCGATGTTCTCTTTTTTTCGTCTGTTAATTTCCCCACGCCGATACCGGTGAT
>RPQV01000799.1 GCA_003818595.1 Calditrichota bacterium | reverse complement strand
TTTTATTCTGCAGAATTTTGGATGTCAAATTTCATTTGTCCCGCTTCCGGAGGATGCCAAACTCTATGATGAAATATTTTCTCTTGAAAGTTGTTAAAAAAATCCTAAATTAAGGCAATAAAAGATAATCAACTTGATGAGACCGAATGAAAAGATGTTGCGAACGCTGAAAATACAAAATTTGACTTTGGGGAGCGCCGCATCGATTCGTGCTGTTTGGTCCATTTTCCTCCATTTCGCTCTACTCATCGTCATTATTCTATCAGCAACGCTGATTTAACCATCCCGCACCTCACAATTTTGCACGAAACAGTTGAGATTGAGGTAAAGGATCTCAAACAGGGATTTTTTATAATATACGGGAGAATTTGCATGAGATCAGATATCATAAAAAAAGGCATCGAACGCGCACCGCATCGCAGCCTGCTGCGCGCCACGGGATTAAAAGACGAGGATTTCGCCAAGCCGTTTATCGGCATCGCCAATTCGTACATTGATCTCATCCCCGGCCACGTCCACCTGCAGGAATTCGGACGAAAGGTCAAGGAGGTCATTCGTCAGGCGGGAGGTGTGCCGTTCGAGTTCAACACCATCGGTGTCGATGACGGCATTGCCATGGGACATATCGGCATGCGCTACAGTCTGCCGTCGCGGGAATTGATCGCTGACTGCGTCGAAACCGTGGTTATGGCGCATCAACTGGATGGTTTGGTCTGTATCCCCAACTGCGACAAGATTGTTCCCGGAATGTTGATGGCGGCCATTCGGCTCAATATCCCCACGCTCTTCATCTCCGGCGGGCCGATGCTGGCCGGCAAGCTCGCTTCCGGCGCCAAGGCGGATTTGATCTCGATATTCGAAGCGGTCGGCAAAATCAAGAATGGCGCCATCACCGAAGCCGAACTTTTGGAACTGGAAAAGGCCGGATGCCCCACCTGCGGAAGTTGCGCCGGCATGTTCACTGCCAACAGCATGAACTGCCTGTGCGAGGCTTTGGGCATTGCTCTTCCCGGCAACGGCACCGTACCTGCTGTCGATCCGCGACGCGATGACATCATCGCTCAGGTCGGCGAACGCATCATGGACCTGATTGCCCGCGACCTCAAGCCTCGCGACATCATTACGCCGGCTTCCATCCGCAATGCCTTTGCCCTCGATATGGCCATGGGCGGTTCAACCAACACCATTCTGCATACCTTGGCTATCGCCCATGAAGCGGACATCATCATTGACCTGGCATCTTTGAATGAATTGGCTGATCAGGTTCCTTATCTCTGCAAGGTATCGCCGGCCACTCAGGAGGTTCATATAGAGGATGTTGATCGCGCCGGCGGCATCTCCGCCATTCTGCACGAATTGAGCAAAATTGACGCGCTCCTCGATCTCACGTGCCCGACGGTTTCCGGAAAACCGCTTGGTGAAGTGATTCGCGATGCGCAGATCCGGGATGAACAGATTATTCGGCCGCTCTCCAATCCTTATTCGGCGCGCGGCGGTCTGTCGGTTCTGTTTGGTAATCTGGCGCCGAAAGGCAGCGTGATCAAGACTGGCGCCGTGCATCCGGATATGTGGGAATTTGCAGGCCCGGCGCGCATCTTTGACGGTGAAGAGGCCGCCATGCGGGCGATTCTCGACGGACTCATCCGCAAAGGCGATTGCATCGTCATCCGTTATGAAGGCCCCAAGGGCGGCCCGGGCATGCCGGAGATGCTCTCGCCGACGAGCGCGGTGATGGGGCGCGGCCTCGGCAGTTCGGTCGCTCTGATCACCGACGGCCGTTTTTCCGGCGGCACGCGCGGCGCCTGCATCGGACATGTTTCTCCGGAAGCCGCAGCCTCGGGACCGATCGCCGCACTGCGCGAGGGCGACATCATCCGCATCAATCTCCACAAGCGCACGCTTGATGTCGAGCTGACGGATCAGGAGATCAAGACGCGATTGGATGCTTTGCCGCCGTTCGAGCCGCGATTCAAAAAAGGATGGCTCGGTCGCTATATCCAACATGTGACCAGCGCCAACACCGGCGCGGTGCTTAATTGATTTTCAGTCAATGGATAGAAATACTGTATGCAGAGAGTTGGTTCACGCAAAGACGCAAAGACGCAAAGCGTGACCTCGCACCAGACATGAAGGTGTAGAGAATAAAAATTAATATTTGCATTGAATTTTTGGTATGTCAGTTTTAATCATATCC
>RPQV01000798.1 GCA_003818595.1 Calditrichota bacterium | reverse complement strand
TCAATAAAGCCATCGACCAATTGCCGGAACGAAGCGGGATTGTATTTATTATGGAGATTCGGGAAAATTGGCATGCAGGGCCATGTTTGTTTACTCGCGTTTCCTTTTTTCGGGCGTATCGCCTTTATCAAGTCGTTTGCGTTTTTGGGTTTCGATTTTTTTGATGCTTTCCACTGTCGGCAAATCCTCCGGCATGGTGCCGCCCAATTCCTCGATGGTCTTGCGTACCTTTGCCCCCACTTGACGGTGGGTGCGATTCGCGGCATCTTTACCCTTCACTTGGTCGCGAGAAAGTTTTTCTTCAGCCTGAGTTGCGCGGAATAGATTCGCCGCCAGCTCGGTACTGCCCATGTGATCCAATATTTTCTGGCATTTCTTTAATCCTTTTCGCTTGTGAATATCCTCTTGTTTTAGTCCGCCATAAAGCCCCATATATCCATGATTTTGAAAAACGGCATAATCTATCGGCTCCACAACTCCGGCGATCTTGGCGGCATCAGCCAGTTGCGCATTATGGCGGCGCATCTCCTCACGTAATAAAATCCGCCGCTCTTCCTCGGTACGTTCATCCGCCAGTTCCTGCCGCCGCGTCTGGGTGGCGAAATAAGTCTGTCCTTGTGCAACAATTTCCTTTTTAGGATCTGCATTTTGGATAATGAGGTAACCGGCGTAACGAGAAAGCAAAACATCCTTGATTGCCCTTTCTGCGCTACTTCCGATCTCAACCATTTTGCTGACGTCAGCAAAATGGTCTTCGATGCGGTGTCCGCTGTTGAAACAGGCAAGCTTTGCTTTTTCGATCACGGTTTCAAAGTTACGGTACTGCGTGTATTCAAGCACATGTGCCAAATCACGGCTTGACCAATACTCTGTTCCGGCATCGGTTGTCTGCTTGATCCGTTCGAAAGGAGAAATATGACTTTCAGTGGTTTTCTCAATTTTTTTTGCCATTATTTTTTTCCTCCCACGGTAACTTCAACAATGGTAATCGTATCGTTGCCGAAAATATCCACCACCTTGACGGCGATCTTGCGCTACCCCGGCGTGCATTATGAAAGACGCTTTTCAACTCCAGCAAACGGTCTTTTTTGTGCGGAAAAATTGCCGCTCGTTTTCAAAAAATATAATCGACTGTCGGATCAGTGCGGCTCTGCCGTATTTCATCAGGTTGTTCCAACGCTCTTTTTCCCCATCACGACCTCTCACGATTGGCCCCTGCGCCCGCGTTGCCGCAAGCAATGATCCGAAATCAAGGTGATAAGTTCATGTCAATCAGCAGCTTCATGCGGTGGCCAAGGGCAGCTCAATTTCTGCTGCTCGCCATGCGGCGTATGCAAGCGCTTCCTGAACGTCCTCTGCTTCCAAATAGGGGTAGGCTTTCAGAATGTCGGCGGTGGAATATCCTGCAGCCACCAATCCGACGACGGCGCCGACGGTCACCCGCATTCCGCGAATGCAGGGGTTGCCGCCCATCACAAAAGGATCAAAGGTTATTCGCTTTAAATTGTGCATGATGAAAGCTCCTTGCATTCCCCATAAATCCATCGCTTTTGACAAATATACAACATTCGTCTTTGTAATGCAAGCCGCATCTGGGAAACGCCGCGCGGGCAGCGTATGACTCTAAATAATTTTCCCTGCATCCCTCCTCTGATTTCCTTATATTAAGTATGAACAGATCGAGAAGAACATGTTTTTACCGGTAACCCGTCAGGAAATGACCGCTCTCGGCTGGGATGCGTGCGACGTCATCATCGTCACCGGCGACAGCTACATCGACAGCCCCTTCATCGGTGCGGCGCAGATCGGCAAGTGGCTGCTGCATCACGGTTTTCGCGTCGGCGTCATTGCCCAACCGGATATAAACAGCGACGACATCACTCGCCTGGGCGAACCGAAGCTGTTCTGGGGCGTCACCGGCGGCAGCATCGATTCGATGGTCGCGAACTATACCGCACTCAAAAAACGGCGCAAAAGCGATGACCTCACCCCGGGCGGCGTCAACAATCGCAGACCCGATCGCGCGGTGATCGTCTACAGCAACCTCATCCGACGCTGGTTCAAAGCCACGCGGCCGATCGTGCTCGGCGGCATCGAGGCGAGCCTGCGCCGGATCGCCCACTATGATTATTGGTCGGACTCTATCCGGCGTTCGATTTTGTTCGACGCCAAAGCCGAAGTGCTGATCTACGGCATGGGCGAAAG
>RPQV01000797.1 GCA_003818595.1 Calditrichota bacterium | reverse complement strand
GCAAGATCGGTTTTAACCTTGAATTGTTCCCTCCACTATTTATTCACAAAACCTGGTACACTGAAAACGATTTCGGCCTTTTCCCCAGACAGGCAAACGGAGCGGTGCGCTCAAATCTGAACAATAAAATCATCCCATTGCCCCTGGCGAGGGGAAAACGATTTTCAATCGCAGCGGACGACCCGTTGCACCATCTGGTGCTCGAATCCATGCAGGAGGAAATCGAGCTCTATGACGGCAGAATTCCTGATAACAACGGATGGTTCATTCTGCGGACTCTAGTGCCCGCAGGGAAGACAAAAGATGCGGTCCATCTGCTGATCAGAGCGACTGTGCAGGACCGATGGCTGCGGTCACCACAAATTCTCTGCTCCCAGGCCGGATACCATCCAGACCAAAATAAAAGAGCCGTGATCGAACTGGATCGCAACAGCAAGCGGATTGAAAGAGCGCAGCTATACCGACTGGAGGCGGATGGCTCTGAAACCGTCGTGCTTTCGCAAATCCCCAAGAGACATGGAAATTTTCTGCGCTATAATTATCTCATCTTTGATTTCACCGATATTTCCCGCGCCGGATTATACGTGATTCGTTATGAACATCAAACCAGCGATCCGTTCATCATTGCAGAAGACGTCTATGATCGCCAAGTCTGGCAGCCGACATTGGAAACCTTTTTTCCGGTACAAATGTGCCATATGGAAATCAGGGATCGATTTCGGATTTGGCACGGCCTCTGTCATCGCGACGATGCGCTGCAGGCGCCGACGTCACATGACCATTTCGACGGATATCGACAGGGGGCCAAAACCGAGACACGATATCGACCGTACGACCCCATACCGGGATTGAATATTGGCGGCTGGCATGATGCGGGTGATTATGATCTGGCGACGGGCAATCAGGCGGAGACGACCTATTTACTCTCCCTATTGTACGAAACCTTCCGCCCGATTCACGATCAGACATCGGTCAATCAAAAGGATCAGATCGTCGAACTGCACAAACCTGACGGTCGCAACGATTTCATCCAGCAGATTGAACACGGAGTCTATTATCTGCTCGCTCCGTATAAAACTGGAAATCACAGCTTTATCGGCATCATTTGTCCCACTCTTGAGCAGTATGTTCATCTGGGTGACGCAATGACCATGACGGACAATCAGGTGTTCCTCAGGCACGAGGAGAATGGCGTCGCAGCGGAACATCGACGCGGCAGGATGGATGACCGATGGGCATTTACCAATCGTGATTCAGGACTCGAGTATAAAGTCGCCGCAACGCTGGCTGCGGCAGCCCGCGCATTGGCGGAAGACAATCCTCAACTGGCGCAGGAGTGCCGGGCGAGAGCTGAAGGCATTTGGCAATCTGAAGAGAATTTGAGACCCGCTCAATTCGCTGCCGCTTATGTTCCGGACACTATTATTGAAGAAAAAATTCTCGCTGCCATCGAATTATTCAAAACCACCAAATCGGAAAAATACCGCCGCATCGTTCTGCGGCTGACGCCTGATATTCAGGCAACCATTGAGCGAACCGGATGGGCAGCTGTCCGAGTGTTTGAAGAACTCAATGACGATGCCTTTGATCATTCTCTATTTCGCGCACTGCGCTCACTGTGCGACGAACTCAACAAAACGCTGAACACCAATCCCTTTGGAGTGCCGTTTGATCCTCATATCTGGGGTGTAGGCTGGGATATTCAGAAATTCGCTGTAGGTCAATATTTTCTCCACAAAGCATTTCCAGAGTTATTTGATCGGGAAAACCTTTTCAATGTCGTTCACTTCATCCTCGGATGCCACCCCGGTTCCAGTACATCCTTTGTTTCGGGCGTCGGGGTTAATTCGATGACGACGGCGTACGGATTCAACCGGGCTGATGAGTCCTATATCCCCGGCGGAGTTGTCTCCGGGGTCGCCCTCATACAGCCTGATTTCCCGGAGTTAAAGGAATCGTGGCCCTATATCTGGCAACAGTCTGAATATGTGATCAACGGAGCGGCAAGTTACTTGTTCTGCATGCTGGCTGCGGATGATCTGCTGCGGGAATAGGTGATGGTTTGAATGTCAGGCAAAACGATTGAAATGACGTATATTATATAATCCTATGAACCCTAAACGATTACACATCACTGATCTGATTTTATCAAGGAACAATCATCATGAGTACAGAAAACCAAAATAGAACATTGGAAGAAATCGAACT
>RPQV01000796.1 GCA_003818595.1 Calditrichota bacterium | reverse complement strand
ATCTGGATCATGATGGCGCCCATCACCGTGCCGGGGAAAACCGATCCGACGCCGCCAAACAGGCTGGCACCGCCCAACACCGCTGCCGCGATCGCGTCAAATTCATCTCCTTTGCCAAAACCGGCATTCACAATGCCCAACTGGGCAACGGAAATAAATCCGCCAAGAGCTGCGAGAAATCCGCAGGCAATATAACCTTTTGCCAGAATGCTCTGCGTATCGATACCGGCCTTGCGCGCCGTTTCCTGATTATAGCCCACGGCATAAAGCTGTCGGCCCGAGGGCATTCTTTTTAAAAACAGATGCGCCGGCAGAACGACAGCCGCAAAAAAGACGATGGGCAGCGGCAGAACGCCGGCCACCAGAACTGAGCCCATCTTCACCACACTTTCCGGAAAGCTGACCGCGCGCGATTGCGTCAGCAGCAGCCCCAATCCGCGCCCCGCCACCATGGTGGCCAGGGTGACGATAAAGGGCATTATCTTTGCCCGGGTGATCAAAAACGCATTGATCGAGCCAAACGCAACGCCGGTCGCCAAACATCCCAACAACGCAATGACGGGAGAAAAACCCCAATGATTGATCATCAATCCGGCAACAATCGCCGAGACATACATGTTGGAGCCGACGGAGAGGTCGATGCCGCCGGTGAGCAGCACAAACGTCATGCCGACTGCCAGAATGCCGATATAGGACGATTGCTTGACAATATTGAGCAGCGACTGCCACTCGAGAAATCGTCTGGACAAGAGCCCGAAGGTGATGAAAATAACCACAAAGAGAACCACCGGCAGATTTTCCAACACAAACAATCCGGGCTTGATGGACTTTTTGAGATTCATGCTGATCGGAAACTCCAAATCATATTCCATGACGGCAACAGTGAATTATTCAGCGCCAAAAGCAGCCTGTAAAATCAAACGTTCGTTAAAAGCATTGCGGTCGAACTCGGCGACGATCACTCCCTGGCGCATGACGACGATCACATCGCACATTCCCATCAACTCTTCCAATTCAGAAGAGATGAACAAAATTCCAGCCCCCTTGGCCGCCAGATCGAGAATAATGGTATAAACCTCAAACTTGGCGCCGACATCGATACCGCGCGTGGGTTCATCGAGAATGATCATCTGCGGATGGGTCAGCAACCACTTGCCGATGACCACCTTTTGCTGATTGCCGCCGCTGAGATTTTTCACCGGAGTGAAAACCGTGCGTTCACCTTTGATTTTAAGCAGAGCTGCCTGTTCGGCAACGGTTTCCTGCAGAAGATGCTGATCCAGCAGTCCAATACCGGCCTTTCGGTACCTGGACAGGGAAGCGAGCGCCATATTTTCGCTGATCGAGGCTTCCATCATCAATCCTTCCTCGCGCCGATTCTCAGTCACGAATGCCACTTTTTGTCGTCGGACGGATGGACGACGAGTCGCGTGTACATTCCGTCCGTCAAGCGATATTACACCCCCGTCTGCCTTTTCCAGACCGAAAATCAATCGCGCCAGTTCAGTCCTGCCGGAGCCCATGAGGCCGAACAGACCGACAATCTCGCCGGTGCGTACCCGCAGATTGATCTGGTCCACCACACCACGACACGATAAATCGGTGACGTCGAGACGAATCTCTTCACCCACAGGCATCGTTTTGGGCGGATAGAGCTGTCGCAAATCGCAGCCGCACATGGAGGTGATCATCCTTTCGATTGTCATTTCGTGACGGTCGCCCTGGTCCACCACCCTTCCATCCCGCAAAACCACCACCCTATCACACAAAACCGAAACATCTTTCAAAATGTGAGAGATATAGATGATGGTGATGCCGTTTTCCTGCAGCTGTCGGATGATTTTAAACAAAAACTCGGTTTCACGCGCAGTCAGAGAGGTGGTGGGTTCATCAAATATAATAAGCTTAGCGTCCAGTCGTAGAGCCTTGCAGATCTCGATCATCTGCCGTTCACCCGGCTGCAAATCTTCGATCAAGGCATGCGGCGAGATTTTCAACTGCAGTTTGGCCAACAAGTCGTCGGTCTCGGTCATCCTTTTTTTCTGATGAATGAAAGGCAGCCATTTCAGCCGCGGACAATCATGAATATAAAGATTATCTACCACACTCATGTTATGAAAGAGGTTCAGCTCCTGATGAATAAATGCAATGCCGGCATCGTTCGCCTGGCGCGGTGTCGCCGGCGCGAAAATCCGGCCGTCAAAGCGGAT
>RPQV01000795.1 GCA_003818595.1 Calditrichota bacterium | reverse complement strand
GGATGACCAGTATAATGCCGCGCCTGTTGGAAAAATTCCATAAACGGATAAGTCGTCACCCAATCGGTTCGATGTCCGCCGCCTAAAAATATCTTGATCCCTTTGGCCAGCGAACAAAATCTGCCGATTTTAAGCGTCGTACCTTCATTCCAATCATAGACCGCGGGATAACCATAGGTATACTCTCCAATTTCATATTTGCTGTAGCGCGGATGATCCTTCGTGAATCCTTTGGCCCGTAAATCATAGTAGGCGTACCTCAAGCGTCTGAGAAAGGGTCTGATCATGATCTTTGACCTCGAATAACGGCATATATTGACTTGAATTCTGCAGGATTAACCAATGCAAGACCGAACCATACCAACGCGGCAAGCAAAATTACAATGAACAGGAGCACCGATTGAACCATCGTCAGGCTGAAAAAAGTGAGAGCTGCAAAAAGTATTGTGGCCGCTAGTGTGAACAGTTTATATTCGCGCTGTTTTTCAATGGCATGAGGGATCATTTTTTCCGCCAGATAAAACAAGACAAAGGTTTCGACCAACAGCCGCAACGTCCAGGCAATGGCGGCGCCGGTTATGCCGCCATACTTGACACCGAAATAGAGCGCCGCCAGATATACAGGCGTCTCAAAGACATGCACCTTGGCCGTCAAATCCGGACGACCACCTGCTTGAAGCAGACTGTAGGCGATCTGGCCGGGAGCGTTCAAAAAAATGCCGATCGCCAACCATTGAGCCACACCGGTACTTTTTTCCGCGAATTCAGGCGTCAACCACAGAGCGAGTCCCGTTCGAGAAAAAAGAATGACGGCCAACACAACAGGAAAAAAGGCAAGATTCAGAATACGAATGCCGCGGCTGTACAAAAGAGCGGTCTTTTGATTCTCTGTGCTGGTGCTGACGGAAAAAGCCGGAAACAATACCTGAACCACCGCAGAGGTGATGACCAGCAACTTGATAATCACCTCATAGGGGGTGACATAAAATGCCACGGCGGCAACTGAAATCCATGCTCCCATGAGAAAACGATCGAAATAGACCATGATGGGGCCAATCAAATTGCTGATCGACATCCAGCCGCCCAATCGAAACATCGGTTTGGCTAATTGCAGATCAATGATGGGCCTACGGCGGATAGTCGGGAATTGAACCGCGCAGGCGGCGCCGTTGATCAGCATAATGACCAATCGGACCCCAGTCAGTGCCCATACGTAATGACTGATGATTCGTGTGAACGGCAGGAGCAGCAGAGGCGCCAGATAAATCAGGATGCCATTCAATGTGCGAATGACATTGAGAATCGCAAATTTTTGATAGGCCTCCTGCGTTGCCCTCAATCCAACCGTCAGAATGACGAAAATAACCGAAAGCGACAGCACGCGAAAGGCGCTCAGCGATTCCTGCTGCAGGACGGCGGAAATTTTCAGAATCCTGAATACCAGGAGAGGGGCGATCATATAGAGAAGTGCTGCCATGACAAGGCCGAGCATACCGAGGAAAAAAAGCCCTGTCCAGGCAATCGAGGCGACATCAGAACCCTGATGTTTTCCGAGCTTTTCACCGATCATCTTGGTAATCACGCGTCCCAGCCCGAAATCAAAAACGCCGAAATACCCCAGCACAACCCAGGAGAGCGCCAAAACACCGAAACGTTCTGTTCCGAGTCCTTTAACCAACCGCGGAATGGTCATCATCGCTACAACCAGCGGCAGCAACATGCCGAGCAGATTATAAATAACATTCTTGGCTAATAGGCCGCCATGAGTGAGCGTCGCGTTGTTGTGAGGAGCTGTCGACATTATCATTCCAAAGAAACTTGATCGTTAGCAGAGACAATCACGTGTTAGTAACCACAGCATCAACCCGTTTTTGGGTTATTTATTCAATGAAAATCCCAAGACCACTTCTTGTCGCTGTCCAGAATTGAATTCATTGTCTCCCGGCTGTTGTGAAGTATATGCTGTCCATGAGTATTCAAGCTGCAAAAACAGGTTTCGCAGGGGTTCATAGCTTAACTTGAGTCTGATCCGTGATGAACTCTCCAAAATCCCGGCTAAAAATGGAGCATTTTCATCTTCACTGAAGGATTCATGCGGTATATTCGCGTCGCCGCCGACGTTGAGCAGCGGCGTATTCTCGCCCTGTCGCAGACGCTCAATTTGTATCCGAAATAATGTTCGATAGGAGAATCGGTATGACAGATCACCGAGCAGAAT
>RPQV01000794.1 GCA_003818595.1 Calditrichota bacterium | reverse complement strand
GTTGGGGGATCCTGTGGGCGATTCTCAAATACCTGCTGATCGTTGTGCTGATGATCATCATCAAAAATACCAATCCCCGCATCCGCATTGATACCGCGCTGAACTTTTTCTGGAAATATGCGGCGCCGCTGGGGCTGGCTGCATTAATTTTAGCTATTTTAGGAGCCTGATATGGGTTGGTATAACAAAAGGCTGGCAAAATC
The DNA here is from genome assembly GCA_003818595.1 of Calditrichota bacterium. GTDB lineage: Bacteria > Zhuqueibacterota > Zhuqueibacteria > Residuimicrobiales > Krinioviventaceae > Fontimicrobium. Next base: position 2,018 of record RPQV01000794.1, on the reverse strand, counting down.
GATTTGGGTTTTTCATGTCAGCGCCTCGCCATGCAACAACTGCGATATCGAAATTCTTGATTTGCTGACGCCGATGTACGATATCGAACGATTCGGCATCAAGCTGGTGGGCTCAATCCGTCACGCTGATGTCCTGTTGTTATCCGGTATCATCAATCAAAAGGTAGCGCCAAAGGTGAAAAAAATCTATGATCAGGCGCCCAAACCTTGTTTTGTTGTCGGTGTCGGCACCTGTCCCGCTTCAGGCTGTTGTTTTAAAGGCAGCTACAATAAAACTGAGCATCTCCAGCAAGTCATTCCCATCGATTTATTTATTCCCGGATGTCCGCCAAAACCTGAAAATATGATTCAAGGAATTGTCAAGTTGGTGGAGGTGCTCAATGGCTGATCATGCGGGCTTTTTTGCGGCAATGGGAGATAAAGTAACTGCCGTCATTGAAAAGAAAAAGCGTTTTTATTTTGAGGTCAAGGATGAAGACCTTTCGCAGGTGGTGGAATTTCTATTCTACACCATGGGGTGTCGATTGTCGACAGCGACCACAACAGAGCTATATCGAGGCATCGAAGTTTTGTACCATTTTTCCCATGATAAGACCGGTGTCTACTATTGCCCCCGTATTATCATTGCTGATAAGAAAAAGCCTCAAATGCATTCAATTACTCCGATTGTCCGAGGTGCTGAATGGATTGAACGCGAGATGGCAGAGATGACCGGCGTCGATTTCATCGGCCATCCCCGCAAGGAACCTTTGTTGTCACGTAACAATCCCGATTTCCCCAAACAGCCGCTGCGCGTAAGGAGAGTGTCATGAGCACGGTGAACAATGTACCCATTGGTCCGTTTCATCCATTACTGGAAGAAGCTGAATATTTTAATTTGGTCGTCGACGGTGAAACGGTTGTTGATATCGATATGGATATCGGCTGGATGCACCGCGGCCATGAATTTTTATCGGAACAAAAATCTTTCACCCAATCCATTTACCTCGTGGAGCGGATTTGCGGCATTTGTTCAACCTCGCATCCCATCGCCTGCGTGCATGCGATCGAGGATGTCGATAATGTGGAAATCCCTGAACGCGCCGCCTATATTCGTACCCTGGTCGGCGAATTGGAGCGCATTCACAGCCATCTGCTGTGGTTCGGTTTGGCCGGGCATTTCATTGGCTATGATACGGTGTGGATGTGGGCGTGGAAATACCGCGAGCCGATTCTGCAGATGTTTGAAATCATCTCCGGCAACCGCAACCATTACGGCATGATGCGCGTCGGCGGCGTTACCAAGGATGTCGATTTGGATCGTATACCTGATATGATTAACACGCTGAATATGGTCGATGAAAAAATGAACATGATCGCCCATGTTGCGAATGATGATCCGGTGCTGAAATCGCGGCTGAAAGGTGTCGGCGTATTATCCCATCAGGCGGCTGTTGATTTTTGCGCGGTCGGCCCCACGGCGCGAGCTTCCGGGGTGGATATTGATGTGCGGCGCGATGATCCGACCGACGCTTATGGTTTGGTCGAGTTCAAAGTACCGGTGTTGTCGAATGGTGATGTGTACGACAAATTTGTCGTTCGCGTGTTGGAAGTACTTGAATCGACAAAAATCTGTCGGCAATGTCTGGAAAAACTGAAAACCGTTAAAGGACCTATTATCAATAAGGTCACCCATATTTCAGCAGGAGAAGGCATCGGCCGCTATGAGGCGCCACGCGGTGAAGTATTCCATTTTGTCAAGACGGATGGCTCCAATCGCCCCATTCGCCACAAAGTCCGCGCTCCGAGCTTTAACAACATTCCAACTTTTATGGCGTCGTGCAAGGGCATACCGCTTTCAGATGCATTGATCACGCTGGCCTCAGTTGATCCGTGCTATTGCTGCACAGAGAGAGCCTTGAAAATCATTGATCGGAATCACGATCCGTTTCCTGTCGATTTGTTGAAATTATCGCGTGAAAAGACCGAAATCATCAGGAGGGACGTCAATGGCCGTTAATCCTCTTTTGCTGGTGATC
>RPQV01000793.1 GCA_003818595.1 Calditrichota bacterium | reverse complement strand
GGCAAGCGAGCCGTTTTTGAGGCACGCGGCGATATCTTTACTGTGCCGGCGAAAAAGGGTGATGTGCGCAACCTCACCAACAGTTCCGCTTCAGCCGAGCGTGAGCCGGTTTGGTCGCCGGACGGCACGCAAATCTGCTGGTTTTCCGACAGCGGCGGCGAGTACCACCTGGTCATCGCCGATCAGTACGGCCGCCATCAAAAGAACATTCAGTTGAAAGACCCCACTTTTTTCTATTCACCCGTCTGGTCACCGGACGGCAAATCCATCAGCTACACCGACGCTAATCGCGACCTGTGGCTGCTGGATGTCGCCGCCGGCCGCGTCCGTTTGATCGACAACGAAGGTTATGCCCATCCGGAACGTACCATTTTTCCCGCCTGGTCGCCCGATTCGAAATGGATCGCCTACACCAAACGTCTACGAAATCAATATAACGCCATTTTCCTCTATTCGCTGGATAAGGGAAAATCATTTCAGCTCACTGATGGTTTGTCCGACTCGAAATCCCCGTGCTGGGACAAGGGCGGCAAGTACATTTATTTTCTGGCGAGCACGGACTATGGCCTGAACGTGGGCTGGCTCGATCTGAGTTCTCTTGAGCGTCCGGTCAACCGGGCGATTTACCTGGCCGTATTGGCGGCGAAGGAGCCGTCGCCGTTGCTGCCCGAGAGCGATGACGAAGTTAAATCCGATGACCAGGACAAAAAAGAGGGTGAAAAGGAGAAGAAGAAAGACGACGCCAAAGAGAAGGATGAAGGTGAACAAGACAAAGACGACAAAGATAAAGAGGTCGTCGTCACCATTGATCTTGACGGACTCGATCAGCGCATTCTGGCGCTGAATATACCGGCAGATGATTATTCCGCGCTCAGTGCCGGCAGCGAGGGTACGATTTTTTATATGCGCGCACCGCTTAAATCAGAAACGCAAAAGCTGTTCCGTTACACCTTGAAGGAGCGCGAAACCAAAGAGATCGTTAAAAATCTGCAGGATTATACACTCTCAGCTGATGGAAAGAAGCTGCTCTATACAGTTGGACGAAATCAATGGTTCATTGCCGACGCCGATGGCGAAATCAAAGAGGGTGAGGGTAAACTGGGAACCGATGATATGCAGATGGTTGTCGATCCGCAACGGGAGTGGCAGCAGATCTTCCGCGAAGCCTGGCGTTTTCAGCGCGATTATTTCTATGTCAAGAACGTCCATGGCTTGGATCTCGATTGGGCTTTTCGAACCTATGCTCCCTGGGTGCAGCATGCCCGGCATCGCGCCGACCTGACCTATATCCTGGACATCCTCGGCGGCGAAACCTCCATCGGTCACTCGTTCACCGGCGGCGGAGATTGGCCGGATGTCGAGACCGTTCCCGTCGGCCTACTGGGTGTGGATTTCGCGGTTAAAGATAATCTTTATCAACTCGCCCGCATTTACCGAGGGGAAAATTGGAATCCGGCGCTGCGTTCACCCTGCAGCGGTCCGGGCATCGATGTCAGAGAGGGCGATTATCTTTTGTCAGTCAACGGCGTCTCATTGAATGCTGCGATGAATCCATTCAGTCTGTTCGACCGCACGGCAGACAAGCAGACTGTTCTGCTGGTTAATGACAAACCCGATACTGCGGGGGCCCGCCGGGTGACGGTGGTGCCGCTCAGCGATGATTCGGAACTGCGCACCCGAGCCTGGATCGAAGACAACCGCCGTCTGGTGGACAAGCTGTCCGACGGGAAACTGGCTTATGTCTGGTTGCCCAACACCTCTGTTTCCGGCTATCAGAATTTCAATCGTTATTATTTTGCGCAAAAGGATAAAAAGGGTGCGGTGATTGATGAGCGCTTCAACAGCGGCGGTCTCATCGCCGATTATGTCATCGATCTGCTGTCGCGGGAGCTGCTCGGCTATTTTAATAATCCGCTGGGAGAACGCGATCCCTTTACCGCACCCAACGCCGCCATTTGGGGACCCAAAGTGATGATCATCAACGAATCTGCCGGTTCCGGCGGCGACATGATGCCTTATATGTTCCGATTAAAGAAAATTGGTCCATTGGTGGGCACGAAAACGTGGGGCGGACTGGTGGGCATCTGGGATGTGCCGGCACTGGTGGATGGCGGCTATATCACCGCGCCGCGCGGCGGTTTTTACAACCTGCAGGGAGAGTGGGATGTGGAGAACATTGGTGTAATGCCGGATGTGACGGTTGAACAAGAGCCCAGGCTGGTG
>RPQV01000792.1 GCA_003818595.1 Calditrichota bacterium | reverse complement strand
GTTCGATCTGCGCCGGCGGACGGCTGGTCAGATATTCGCGCACCGGCCACGACGCCTCGCATGTCCAGCGGAATTTGGCGTCATCGGGATAGTCATCGGTCAGGTCACAATAATCGAGCGCATAATCGATATAGCGCACGTGCTCGGCGAGAATTTCCGTCTGCGGACGGGTATAACCGATATCCGTATGAGTGTGCTGGGTGAGATAGATCGTCCACGGCCGCACCGGCGTCAGCTCAATGGACTGTGCAAAAACCTGTCGCTCATCAATATCTATGCTGACGGAGACGCTCCTCGCCGCCTCGATGCGCGGAAAATTCAATGTCGCCCGATTGAATCCTGTATTCAAGGCCACTTTAATCGCGTCACACCCTTCCGCCCGAATTGTCGCGCTCGTGGGCGAACCGAGATAGATGATGTTCATCGCCAATGGCTGATAATAGTGATCGCGCTCTTTGATCAGCATACACCCCGGGGTCAGCGTGACGCGCTCTTTGATGCCCCCTTGAAAGGTCATGTACCACACCCGACTATTCGCCCCTTCTCCCGTCACCTTGATCGTCACCGGCTGTCCATGACGCACAGCCGCCGCCGGCAGGGTGAGCGTCATAAAGCCGAACAGGTCGCCGACTCGATCCTCCATGATGCTTTTGAAATCAAGCGTCGCCCCCTCGTTGTCCGTCACCTGCCATTCTCGCGTTGTGGTGGAACGAAACGTGAAACGAGGCGCGCCGTCAATGTCAACGTAAAACTCTTTGGCGCCGAGATTACACCCTAAACCCGCCAGCCAGATAAAGTGGACGTACTTGGGGTCGCCGTTGAGATTGACCGGTTCCGTCTGCCATTCAATAAAAGATTTTCCATCCATGGCCCGCACCAACAAAGCCGAACGGTGATCCGGTGAAGGCGATACATAGTCGATGGTCTCGCCGTGGATCGTCTGATGATAGCCATTGAGAAAATGGTGTTCAGACAGGATCACGTCAAACTGCATACTTTCGCCGCCGTAGACGCCATCGCCTGCCAGGGTAAGGGAAATAGTGAATGTTGCAAGGCGCACAAATTTATTGAACCACTTCATGGATTGCTCTCCATCAATTGCAGGTTGGTAAAATCAGTGATGTACTGCTGCAGATTACGGATTATTTACATTCGAGTCAATCCTTTTCGATCATATAGTCAGAGATGTCAGACTCGCACAGAACCGACGAGGCCGCAAAGTATTGCAAAGAATCTCATGTTAAAAACCTGCTTGATTAAAAATGAAAAACAGGACAATCCTGCACAAGGAAATCAAAATGCGAAGAATTTATACTGAAATGACTCTTTGCGGCTTCGCGCCTTTGCGTGAACCCTAAAATGAAAATCTGTAAAAGCCCGACTTGACTTGTAAAAGCTTTTGATACAGCCCCGCAGAATAAACAAGAGGAGCGTGGTAACGGCAGAGGCGTTCCGCCAGATGCACTGATTTGTTGAGTTTGGGTCAGCCGTCATCCAGCACGAAAGAATGTCCCCCAATTGTTCAAAGGCGCAAAAAAATTCTTCGCTTGTATAGAAAGCGTACCAGCACCAATACCAAGGTGACCACTACTGATGTTCCACAAAGAAATCCGAAATTTTCGCTGAACGTATAGTACTCTTTCAGACCTGCAAATCGATGAGCCAGGTGATTAAAGTTGAGAACATTCCAGATCATATATATGGTGATAGGATTCATACCAAGCCATACAAAAGGCAGAGCCCACTTTTTGATCTTCCAGATGTCGAGTACCAGATAAAAAATTCCATAGAGTACGAAACAATAGCCGCCGGCCGCCAATACATAGGAAGATGTCCAGATTTTCTTGATGATGGGAAATTGAATTCCCCAAAGATATCCAGCCGTCAGCATGGCAATTCCGATCCCAACGAAATAAAGAACCTTTTTCCGATCGCTCACATTTTTATGAACGAGCAATAATGATGCGAATACGCCAAGGAGGCAGCTGCCTATCGCCGGTATGGTGCCCAACAGCCCTTCGGGGTCCCAATCGCCATCCCATTTGAAAAATGGAAGAAAATGCTGGTCTATCCAATTTGCCCAATTGCGACCTTCTGCGAATGAGGTTTCCCCCAAGCCTGGAACCGGGACAAAAGATAATAAAGCCCAATAGCTGATCAGGATAACAACAAAGGTTGTAATCAAACCTCGAATTCGAAAATGGATAAATAACAGGGACGCAAAAAG
>RPQV01000791.1 GCA_003818595.1 Calditrichota bacterium | reverse complement strand
TTGCCCTATCACGCAGCCACCCCGTGGCTGGTCGGAAAACCGTTCCGCTGCCGCGAAAAGCCGCAGTCCTCATGGATCACTCGTCCTGTTTATTATGCCGATTTCCTCAAGGTCGCAGACCGACAGTTTTTTAACTGCCTGACGGAAATTCGTGATGACGCCGGCTACGAATGGGCGCCGGACAACGATGTTCAAGCCACTGTAGGCCGCGGCGTGCGTCAACTCAAACGCGCCCTTTACAGCATGGCGTTGCCGGTCCTGTTCACCCATGAAACCGATTATATCTACCGCATTCAGCCCGAAAACTGGCGGGCGGAGCTGCAGGCCATCAGCGAAGAAATGCGTCCTTTTCATCCGAAATTTTTGACCCTCGATGAGGCCTGCGAACAGGTGCGAGCCGTATATACATCCTATATTGCCTCCGCTCAACTGGTGACCAAAAAAAAGCTGCTGCTGCAGATGGAGGGCGCCGCGGATGTCCCGACGACCTGCACGATTTTCACTGAAAATGAGAACGGCATCCATCAGCATCTCATCCCCATACCGGTTTTCAGCGATAAAAAACGGCTCAAGATTGTATTACCGGATCTCACAGACCAGTAAGCGGGAAGATTTAAATTTATGGGAACCTTGCCATATTTTTCTGGTCTTCAAGGTTATAATGCAACAGTTCAATAATGGGAGTCATCGTGTCCCTTCGATACATCATTTGGATGATCTGGGATGGAGGCATTATTATGAAACATGCCGGCATTTTTATGATTTTATTGCTTTTTTATTTCGCAGGGTCAGCGGCCGCAAAAGCAGAGGCGAATCAGGTTGTGGTAAACGACGACAGCACCCTGATAGGGTTGAACTGTCGTGACCTCAAGCAGCCGAGCGAGACCATGGACGTCACGGAAAACTTGAAACACATTCCGGGGCTAAACGAAATGGGTGTTTTTCTGCAAACCTGCCCTATCCTGCCGTCGAAATTCATCACCAATGTCGGGGAACAGATTGATCCCGAGTTCACCAAATTAATGGGAACTATGATGGATCCGAAAATGGTTTACCCTGTTGATCCGGCGATCGATTTAAAGATCTTTCCCAAGACCATGAGACCATTTCGTACGTGTACCAAAAGTCCAAAATAACTGCGGTCGCCTGAAAGGGTGAACGGCCATGATTGTCGTTGCCTCTTACCCTGCTTCTGTCGGTCAAAGTTGCTGAACTGACTTTTGATTGATGGTCAAAATGTTGCAAGAATTCAATTGTCGTCGGTGCTGTAACGGGTTGACCTGTTGCAACGTGTCTACTGGGGAAAGGACAAGTCTCATGCAAACAAGGAAATGCCTCTATTTATTGCCGCTGTGCGGTGTTTTTTGGGTTATTCTGGGGGCCTCGTCAGGTGCTGAATCCCTTCAATGGAAGAACAAATCGTACGATCTTTATCCCGCAGTTTATGATCATTTGCCCGAGCTTCCGTCACCGTTGGCAACGGGTGACGGAAAAGAATTTGTAATTGCTCTAACCAATAAAAACCAGTATGCCATTTATCCCGTCCATTGGCAAAAAGATGAGCAGCAAAAACAACAGACGGTGAGCGATACTGCCGATTTTCCCACGCTGGCGCGCACCGGCAACCATTCGAAAGCTGAACTCCGTTACATAAAGACCATCACCGGTCGTCCCCTCGATGAAATAACGCGGTTGGCGCGTCCGGGTCAATTGTCCACTAGCGGTTTTTTGGGCGCGAACGAAGACATTATGTCAATCCTCAAGGCGGATAATTACATTGTGCGTAAACTGGGGATTTCCCATTTCGAATTGGCCAAGCCGTTGTTTCATGTTTTGAACATGATGGACATTGATCTCGATTTGAACCACTGGAATATGGCGCATCACGCATGGGAGCATGTTGTCGGCCTTTATTCTCACGGGAATCGGGTTCGGGTGGAGGCGCATGACACCAAAGGCGGGCAACAGTCCATTTTTAATGACGGGATCGAGGGCGCATTTTGGATAATCATCGAGCGCAAGCTTGACCAACGAGAAGAACGGTATCTGCGGAAAAAGTATTCTTCTTTAACTCAGGAGCAGTTCATCACCCTGCAAAAAAAACTGTCCTCGGTGATGACCAGCGAAATGGAGCCTCAATATATCATGCGCTATGGATTTTATGAAGGACATACGGATTGGCGCACGGATCCGATTGCCTTGACCTTTATTTTTGGTTTAAAGAGTGTTGA
>RPQV01000790.1 GCA_003818595.1 Calditrichota bacterium | reverse complement strand
TTTTTGAAACGCTGGACATGACGCTGCAGGAAGGACAATATCGTGCATCGATTCCAGCCGCAAAGATAACCGACCGAGGATTTGACTATTATTATGCCGCATCAGATCTTGCCGGCAATCGAGAGCAGACGCCCGAGATGACGACTTTGTCACTGCCGGTGGTCGTTCCCTCCCCAGGAGTGGTCGGCGCCCAAGCGCTATCGACTGGGAAAAATCAATCAGCATATCAGTTGATTTCCTTTCCATTGGATCTCGATAATCCGGCTGCTTCAGCGGTGCTTAAGGATTTTGGCCGTTATGATACGGCCAAGTGGCGATTTTTTGAATTAGCCTCTGATCAAACCTATCGAGAATACCCTGGTGAAATTTATTCCGGCACCGGCTATTGGTTCCTGACCACAATCGGCTCAAAGAAATTGAGCACAGGATCAGGAAAAACCAAAACCACCAACCAAGCCGTAGAAATACCTCTCCACGCCAAATGGAATTTGATCGGCAATCCTTTTAATTTTACTCTTCCCAAAACCAATCTGAAATTACAGGTGGACGGGGAGGGGAAAAATCTCATCCTGCGCAGCTTTGGACCAGAGGGCTGGAATAATCCTGTCACCTTCCCTGTGAACGAGATCGTTCCTTTTGCAGGATATGCTGTATATGGTGATTTATCAGGAAGCGGCAAATTGATTGTCGATCCGCGGATGTCGACAGGTACCACCCAAAAAGCATCACCTGATGATGTAGAACAGCTCATGGAATGGGGTGTTCATATCATCGCTCAGAGTCAAAATGTCAAAGATGGGGATAACTATTTCGGCGTTCATCATAAAGCGTTGCGTGGCGCTGATGAATTTGATGTGATGGAACCGCCGGTCATTGCTGACTATGTATCGTTCTATTTCCCGCAACAGGATTCCGAGATCCCCTTTTGCATTGACGTGCGTCCAACCCTCCAGGAAGGAGAGAGCTGGGTGTTTCAAGTCCGTAGCAGCATTCCCGATATTATCAAGCTGACATTCGAGGGAGTCGAAAAAATTCCGGAAGAATTTCATATCTATTTGATTGATCAGTCGAATCGAATCATGCAGGATATTCAAGAGCAGCCTGCGTATACGTTTGCGCCCTTAGCTGGGGAAAAACCTAAAACATTTCAGGTGCTTGTCGGCCGGGCAGAGTTTATTTATGCACAAGCTGACGCATTCAACGTTATTCCTGAAAATCATGAACTGGCGCAGAATTTTCCCAATCCCTTTAATCCCACGACCAGCATTATCATCGGCATAGCCCAGGCCGACTATGTCACCCTGACCATCTACAATCTGTTGGGTGAAAAAGTGAAAAATCTGCTGAATAATGAATGGAAAACAGCGGGATTTCATTCTGTTGTGTGGGACGGACAGGATGATGAGGGATTTAGGGTGAGCAGTGGCATCTACATCTACCAATTGGATGTCGGAACAAAGCGGGTGGTGAGGAAGATGGTGTTGGCAAAATAACCCTAACCCTTTGAAGGTTCCAAAGATTGAAATGGTAAAAACACAAGTTGTCAAATCAGTAAACATTTTGCAGGGTAATCTTGGTATTGCCGATTGCTACTTATTTAGAAAGGAGTGTTGATTTATGAGAACAATTCCCGTGATTATTTCAGCAGCTATTTTGGTTTTCGGATCAATGCTTTGTCAACAAGTCAACTTGAAGAAACATAACATTCTCAAGGTTGACGAAGATTTTCAATTGGCAAAAATAAATAATGACACTTTAAGCTTGGACAAAATTTTGGCTGAAGAATTTTCTGAAATGAATCAATACGGTGTGAAACGCAACAAAGCCAAAATGAAAGAACTATTCAGTTATTTTAAGCTCCAATCTCTCAAAACAGATTCGTCCAAAGTGGAATTCGCTAATGGTACCGCAGTAGTGACAGGCTCTCAACGGGAAATAAATCCGATCGGAGAAGAATTCATGTTCTTTCAACGCGTATATATTTATCGTGCCGGGAGGTGGCAGCTTTTCGCCAGTATACAATTTCTTGATCCGAATAGAATGGCAGGCAATTAAATTATCAATTTATCCATCACGGCTGACCATTAGAAAATATCCATAAATTACTCAGCGAATTCTTCCGACTGACGGTTGCCGGCACACATTTCATTAAACATTATCAGCTTTCAATTAGCCGAGGGAGATTAACAAGCCATGCTGGGAAAAGTCATCTCACATTACAAAATAGTTGA
>RPQV01000789.1 GCA_003818595.1 Calditrichota bacterium | reverse complement strand
TGGTACACGTGATACTGGGCGATTGGAAGAATATTAAAATCACCTCTCCGGAAGATTTGATCATTGCCAAGGCAATATGGGAGCAGAAAAATGCGGGTCGGTCACGGTTTTGATGTGCATCGTTTTGTTGACAATCGTCTTTTGATTTTGGGTGGCGTCAGAATTGATTTTGAAAAAGGCTTATTGGGTCACTCCGATGCTGATGTGTTGTGTCATGCCATCAGCGATGCCCTGCTGGGTGCGGCTGCCATGGGGGATATCGGGAAACATTTCCCGGATACCGATCCTGCTTATAAAAATGCATCCAGCATTTTGCTGCTGAAGACGGTGGCCCAAAAATTAGCGGTGCATCAATGGCAGGTGGTCAACATAGATTCGACGTTGATAATGCAGCGGCCCAAGGTGTCCCCTTTTGTTGATCAGATGAGGGAAAATATTGCTTCTGCTTGTGCAATACAAAAAGAACAGGTTTCTGTCAAGGCGACGACGAGTGAAGGTCTGGGATTCACCGGAAGAGAGGAGGGAGCGGCGGCTCATGCTGTCGTACTGATTGAAAAGCGATTGGGAGAATAAATGGCACTGGTCATCTATAATAGTCTCAGCCGAAAAAAAGAGGAATTTGTACCGCTTCATCCCGGCCGAGTGAATATGTATGTTTGCGGTCCGACTGTATATGATTATCCCCATATCGGTCATGCCAAGAGTTATATCACCTTTGATATTGTCGTGCGTTACCTACGTTATCTGCAATATAACGTTCTGTATGTGCAAAACATCACAGATGTCGGGCATTTGCTGGATTCCGGTGAGGATCGTATTCTGCGCGGTGCTCAGCGCGAAAAAATTGAGCCGATGGTATTGGTCGAACGATATACCCGCGCCTATTTTGAGGCGATGGATGCGTTGAACGTTCTGCGTCCGGATATCTCTCCTCGCGCGAGTGGTCATATCCCTGAGCAGATTCAAGTCATTGAACTGCTTTTACAAAAGGGTTTCGCATATGAACGAAACGGCTCGGTTTATTTTGACATTGCTCGCTGGCCAGCCTATGGAAAGCTGTCGGGAAGAGATGTTAACGAACAGTTGGCGGGAGCGAGACTAGAGATCAATGAGGAGAAGAGGCATCCTGCTGATTTTGCATTATGGAAGCGGGCAGAAGCAGAACATATCATGCAGTGGAGCAGCCCGTGGGGTCGTGGTTACCCGGGATGGCATATTGAATGCTCGGCAATGTCGATGAAATACCTGGGCGAGTCCATCGATATACATGGCGGCGGCATGGAAAATCAGTTTCCGCATCATGAATGCGAAATTGCTCAGAGCGAAGCCGCCACCGGCGTACCGTTTGTGCGTTATTGGATGCACCACAATATGGTGTTGGTCAACGGCGTGAAAATGAGCAAATCATTGGGCAATTTTACGTCCGTTCAGAAGGCACTGCACACGTACAATGGGGAGCAAATTCGGTTTTTTATTCTTTCGAGTCATTATCGCAGTCCGATGGATTTTAACGATGAGGCGATCAAGGCCGCTGCGGTGGGATTGGAACGGCTGCACGCCACGTGGCATTTATTGCGGCGCATGGAGGAGAGCGCTCCCGAAGAGGGGAATAATGCGCAGGCGGAGGAACTTGGCGAGCGCATGAAAAACCAATTCGAACGAGAGATGAATGACGATTTCAATACGCCTGCTGCGATTGCTCAGTTGTTTGATCATTCGCGGGAGATCAACAAATTACTGTCCGGCCCGGTAACGCGTTCCGCTGTAGTTACCGTGCGTCAGATGTTCGGTCAATTAGCGGGAGATGTGCTGGGTATATTGCCTCGCGAGCAACAGGGGTTCATGACAGCTGATCCCTTTATTCATTTGATTGTTCGCCTGCGCGAGCAGCTGCGCACGCTGAAAAACTGGCAACTGGCGGATGAAATCCGCTGCAGAATGCTCGAATTGGGTGTGGAGATCAAAGATGGTAAAGCGGGCAGTGAATGGCAATATAAACGATAAAATTATCTGCACTTTCGAAAAAAAGACTTGATTTTTCTAATTATTTTTCTAAATTATGTGGCTTTCTTGCTCATTCCGGGATTTGCTGCGCCACCATAGCTCAGTTGGTAGAGCGGCTGATTTGTAATCAGTCGGTCGCGGGTTCAAATCCTGCTGGTGGCTCGATAAGCGGGGAGGTTCCCGAGTGGCCAAAGGGAACAGACTGTAAATCTGTCGGCGAAGCCTTCGGAGGTTCGAAT
>RPQV01000788.1 GCA_003818595.1 Calditrichota bacterium | reverse complement strand
GTGGAAATGACCTCTCAGGGCGCCGGCGGGCCGTTGGACGCCTGTGGGCAAATCGATGCGGAAAGAGCCTGCCTGCTCACCGGCAACGTTCGTATTCAGGCGTTCGCCGTCGATAATGAGGAGTTGGGTGAAATTCGTAACGGCGACCGCGCCGCCTTTAAATACATCGATTTTAGCAAGGGAGTTGATGAGGTTACCATGCGCGTGGCGCCGGGAGTCAAAGGGGGTAAAATCGAGTTGGTGTTGGATTATCCTTGGCGGTGGCCGGTTGGCGTCGTGGAAATTTCCGGCGACGACAAGGGAGGGTGGTGTGAAATCACTGTGCCGATTCAGAAAACGATTGGTATACATGCCTTGTGGTTGCGCTTTTCCGGACAGGGCGATGATCTGTTTGCTGTTGATTGGTTAAAGTTTAATCATCAATAAATCCAACAAAATAACAAAAGCAGAGGACTATATGTTTCGTCACAAACTTTTTCTTCTCATGCTCATCATCGCAACAACGAGCGCCATCTTTACTCAAGAGAGCCTCGATCTTTCGCAATCACTACCTGTTGATCCCAATGTCACCATCGGGCAGCTGGACAACGGCATCAATTATCTGATCCGCGTCAATAAAAAGCCGGAAAATCGTGCCGAAGTACGCTTGACCATCAATGCAGGCTCTATTCTTGAAGATGAAGATCAGCTGGGATTTGCTCACCTTGGCGAGCACATGGCGTTCAACGGCACCGAGAATTTTCACAAACAGGCGTTGATCGATTACCTGGAATCCATCGGTATGCAGTTCGGGCCGGAAATCAATGCCTATACCAGCTTTGATGAAGTGGTCTATATGCTGCAGCTGCCGACCGACAGCCTGCAGCAATTTGAAAAAGGATTCCAGGTCTTGGAAGACTGGGCGCATCTCGTCAGCTATGAGGATGAAGAGATCACCAAAGAACGCGGCGTCGTCATCGAGGAATGGCGTCTCGGCCGCGGCGCCGGTCAGCGCATGTTGGAAAAATGGCTGCCTATTCTGTTCAATGATTCTCAGTATGCCGAGCGCCTGCCCATCGGCCAAGTCGAAATTTTAAAGAACAAGGATAATGAAGCAGTACGCCGCTTCTACAAAGAATGGTATCGACCAGATCTGATGGCCGTCATTGCGGTGGGGGATTTTGAACCGGACTATGTCAAGGGACTCATTGAAAAACACTTTGCCGCAATTCCGAAAGCGGACAAGCCGCGGGAGCGAAAATATTTTCCAGTACCGGATCACCCGGAAACGATGTTCGCCATCGTGACTGATCCCGAAGCGCCGAGTACCGATGTCAGCGTCTATTTCAAACGCGATGTGGAACTGGACAAGACGATTGATGATTATCGGAGGTCGCTCGCCGAGCGCTTGTATAATCAAATGTTCAACAATCGCCTGGACGAAGTGAGACAGCAGGCGGATCCACCTTTTATCTATGGTATTTCCGCCAGCGGCCGAATAATCCGTACAAAAGACACCTATTTTCTCACAGCCGATGTTAAAGAGGACGGCATCGAGCGCGGTCTTGATGCCTTGTTGACCGAAGCCTATCGGATTAAAAAATTTGGATTTTTAGCATCTGAATTAGAACGGGCCAAATCCTCGACGCTTCGACTCTATGAACAAATCTACAATGAGCGAGACAAAACAGAATCTTCCAGCTATGCCGGCGAATATGTCAATCACGTGCTGGAACAGGAGCCGATTCCAGGGATTGAAAAAGAATATGAATTTGTAAAGGCATTGCTGCCGACGATCCAGGTAGAGGAAATCAACGGCTTTGTTGACGAATTTCTCACCGAGGGCAATAACGTCGTCATTGTTCAGGCGCCGGAAAAGGATGGACTGGCGATTCCAACCGAGGCACAATTAGCAGCTCTCTTCACGGCTGTTAAGAATAAGACGCTGCAACCCTATGAAGACAAAGTCTCTGATGAGCCGCTGGTCGCAAAACCCCCATCTCCCGGGAAGATTGTACAGGAACGTCAAATTGAATCCCTCGGCGTCGTCGAATGGACGCTTTCCAATGGCGTCCGCGTGATGTTGAAATCAACTGATTTTAAAAACGATGAGATTCAATTTCAGGGTTCACGTTGGGGCGGCGCTTCCAATGCCCCGGTGGAGGATTTTCCCTCTATTCGAACAGCGTCGGCAATTCTCAACCAGAGCGGTTGGGGTGCGTTTGACAAAATCACGCTGGATAAAAAACTGACCGGCAAGATCG
>RPQV01000787.1 GCA_003818595.1 Calditrichota bacterium | reverse complement strand
TCTGCATCATTAGAGCCGTTGCCTATTTCAAAAAGAGGATCGGCAGCAATCCAGTCGGAAGTATTTCCACCACCGACATTGTACTGACCAAAAACAGTCGAGGAGAGCGCATCTGCCTTTGTCTCTCGTCCCATGGCAGTCGAATAATCCCCAATGGCACGTGTAATGTAACCAGCAGTGAATGCCCTGCCGCCTGCGGCTAGCGTTCCGGACCCCAAAGCTCGCAAGGCAGCCTTTTTAGGAATCCACATCAAACGAGTACCAGCACCCTCCCTGGTAATGGTTCCCTCACCGAAAGTGCCTTCAAAGAGGGCGCCGTCGTTGCCCAGAACATGCAAAGAAGACAAGGGAATCTCCGTGCCAATGCCGACATGTCCTATCACCGGCGTATAAAGATCATCATTTTCCCGAATCCAATTAACATCATTCTCACTCAAAACAGCGCCGTTCCAGTACAGGTTGCCATCTAAATTATATAGTTTATTGACCATTCCAGTAGGTGCGGCAGTACCAGCAGGCATGAAAATAGAACCGCTTGCACCCTCATCATTGACTTCTAAAAGCACATTTTCTTCACTATCCTTTATTGTCATTTTTTGAGCAAGAAGACTATAGGTCAATAAAATTGGTACCAACATTATAATGACTTTCATGATTTTATCCCATGGTTTCAAACAAATAACAATCTTTGACAGGAACCAAAACCTCTCAGATATGTGCTGATAAAAATGGTTGTTGAATTTCACTCTTGGCGCACATCAGCGACACAAACTCATTTTTCGAATATTCGTATAGTCTGCCGTAACCAATTGACAAAAGTAAAGTCCGTTCGCAACCTGTTGGCCTCGGCTATCCGTGCCATTCCATCGCACCATATGGTCACCTGCAGTCATTTCGCCATCAGCCAACTTGATGATTTCTTTACCCAATGCATCGTATATTGTCATAGAAACATGAGTTACAAAAGGAAGATGAAATTCTATCGCCGTTATCGGATTGAAGGGATTGGGAAAGTTCTGCCCAAGGCCGAATTCGAACGGATGTGCCGATTTCGCGGTAGACTTTCCCTGAGATTCTGAGATCTCTGCACATAAAGAAAACTCTGAAGTATTACCCGCAACATCAGTACCCGTTGCGCTGACATAATGGAAATCGTTCTGGGCGCCAATCGGCCGCAGGATTGCAGTGAAAAAACCATGCTTATTCGGCGTGACCAAACCCAGATAAATTTCACCTTCGCCATAACCAGCGTGCTCATCCGGAGATGAATTGCCATAAAAATGAATGGTTGTCAATTCGGGATTTTGCGTATCGATGTTGCCGCGAATTATGAGACGACTCGGCGTGGCGATGACGGATTCAATGACCGGCAAATTCATCATGCGGTTGGGGCCTTCGTCAAAATCACCTTCGTCATTCATTTCAGGTACATTATTATCACCCAAATCGATACCAAGTCGTTCATTCCCGAAAATTTGGTTCCCGACGACAACATTGTCAACAGGAACGAGATCATTCCAGTCGGTTTTGATCACCACACCGCTTCCGCCATATCCAGACGAGTTAATCTGTGAAAAGGCGATGATGTTGCCTTCATCCGCAGCGGTACCGCCGATGATGTTTGAAGAATTGCCTTCAATTAAGACGCCGATACTATTTGGAACCGGTATTGAACCTGAAGGATCTGTGCCGATAAAATTTCCAATCACTGTATTTGCTGTAGGGACAGATGGATCACTGGAGCCCAGATAAATGGCGGCATCAGTGCATCCTGAAATGACGTTGTCGGGGCCAATGATATTTCCCGAGCATTGCAGGATCACGATGCCGCACCCGAATCCTGTCATTATGGCTTTGGAGCCGGTGATATCCGTATTGATATAATTGCCGAGGATATGATTTCCAATAACTCCAGGATTGGTCATTGCGATGCCCATGATGAGATTGCCTTCTCCTTGTGCCAATCCACCAACCGTATTTTCAGCAGAATCGTTGATACGAACCCCAGTGCCGCCTTTGGGAACACCATCGGGAAGATAGCGCGTTCCCGTTGCGTCAGTTCCAATATAATTCCCCACAATGCGATTACCTTTTGATCCAGTATGGCTGATATCAATGCCGTCATAACCATTCCCAGAAATGACATTACGCGCTGAAGGTCGATTTCCGCCAATGAGATTGTCACATGCATTGGAGATGGCAATACCGGCCCCTTGATTGCCCTGCATCTCACTTCCCGTTGGAT
>RPQV01000786.1 GCA_003818595.1 Calditrichota bacterium | reverse complement strand
TCATGACGGACCAAGTAATGAAAATCTTTGATAAAATCTTGATTGCCACGTCTTCCCCGCATGGGCATCCGAGCGATATGGGCAAAGACTGTATAGTGCCCAGCCTCTGGAAGATTGGCCTCCCATTCCACTTTATGGGTACCATCACCTGCACGGATAAAATGTGCGGATAATATCATATCACCATAATAGTCTGAATTAATTGTTTTGCACCAGTATTCAGGAATATTCCATGGCCGCATCGACTGGTATTCTTCACGATCATTCTGGTTCACCTTCAGCAGCCGCTGAAGCGGTGTAGTCTGTCGGGCAGATAGTATATGGAACTGTGGAGATTCATTGTCAACGACCACTTCTCCGGGTGAAACCAATGACGGAATGACAGCCAACACTCTTTCTTCTTCAATCGGCGCAGCTTTACGATTTTCGATAAATTCTTCAAAACGATGAACCGATTGGAGCGGCAGGTTCTGAGACCATACGGTGTTGATGGAGAGTGATCCAGGTTCCTCATCAGTTAACAATGATATTTGCTTTGCACTTTCTGCTGGAACCACAATGATGCGCTGGTATAGAGTGGAGAGGGCTGCAAACTGAAAGAAAAATTCCGGTCCTGGCCGAAAACCTCCCTGGCCTCGTAGCTGGAAATCGATGACCACCAGGCCGTCAACAGCGCTGGGATTGGAAACGATAAATTTGATCTGGTGCCGTGTGCGGTCTCCCTCAAAGACGCGATAATTCTTCATATCCGAAATACGAAAACCGGGAGCGCCGGCCTCATCATACCAAGAGGTGAAAAGAGTCTGAAACGGCACATCAAATTCACTCTGCAACTTTTCGAAAAACTCTGCACTCTCCCATGATAAAAATCGATGACGTGCTAATTCTGTCTCGATGAAGGCGTTAAATTTTTCCGTGCCGATCCGACTCTGCAACAACCGAAAGAGATAATCACTCTTGACTCTCACTGCAGAGTAGGCCAAATTCATTGACTCCGGATTTTGCAGTAATTGCGCGAGTGATTCATTTTTCAGCAAAAGATTTGCTTTCTCTTCATCCGTAATGCCGCTGCGGAAACGCATGAATTCGCCCATCGATGTCTCCACCTTCGATTTAAGGTAAAGTTCAATGGCACTGCTCAACAGAATGTCCATGTCGCCGTCGACAACATTGATGAAATTATAGTAATTCGGGAATACAGTGTACAACCGGTCTGATGAAGCATCAGCGTTGGCATTCCGAGGTCCGCGCAACGGCGCATTAAACAAAAATGTGCTTTCAAAAAATCGACGCAAAACAGAAATCTGCTGTTCCTTCGTCGATATGGTTTGATTTTGTCGTTCGGTTCTTCGGGTCAGACGAAAAATCTGCGCCTTAAAATCCGCATCATTTATACCCACACCATTTTCCGGCAGCAGCACCAGAGTCGGTTGCACCTGCTCGCCAAAAGAGCGCAGAGGCATAACATAGGTAAAAAAGTGAATGGGGGTTTCAATGAGAGATAATTCTTTATAGGGATAACTTAAACCCAACCGCGATTCATAACTATTTCGCAAGTCGCGAATCATGGCATGCAATGTATCCTTGACTTCTGACACAAAAGGAAGATAATAATCATGGCGAGGATGCCGATAAAGGTTATAATTGACGCTGTCTACGGTAATCGTATTTTTGACATAGGGCCCTGCAATTAAAGAGAGCTGCGGCAGAGGCTCATTGGGCCGACAAACAAGGGTGTCACCTTTTTGCTCAAAAGGCGCCTGACTGATCGGTGTCAATGGTTCGTGCAGCCTCAGACGGAGGGAAAAACGCGTGAATTGATTTTCACGGCCTTGGAGCAGGAATGTTCCTTCGGTCACGCCGGCGATTGGATACCAGTTGGTTTCAGGAGTTAATAAAATATACAAAGGCTTGATGAAACTAAATTTTTTCCCGGGTTTATAAAGTAAAATGGAATGAAGCGTTTTTCGTTCTTCCGCGGCAGTTTGCAGATAGCAAATACGATCATCGATTTTGCCATGATACTCAATCTCCACACGGTTTTCACCCAAGGGAGGAAGCGGTTTTTCAAGCATAATAACAATAAGGTGCAGTTCTCGACGATGAGGTACGGAAATGCCATCGAATAGAACACGATCAACGATCAGTCCGGGATTCAGGCTGAAAAACAAGGTGCTCATCGATTCCTGATGCGGATTTTGAATCATCATTGATGACGACACCTTGATCTCACTTTTCATATGTTCG
>RPQV01000785.1 GCA_003818595.1 Calditrichota bacterium | reverse complement strand
GCTCGAGCTGTCCACTCCCGAAAGATCGGATGCCGTCATAGTCACAAACGGCGACAGTGACAAGTTCGCCTTGCGTTCAATGACAGCAGCCACTATAGGCGCAGAGGACTCTATTTTCACCCGCATGAGCTTCACCGGCGAGTAGAGGCCATCCGCAGCGACGGCCTGAACAGCATATTCGAGTTCCGTTCCAAAAGACTGCCGGGGTATCTCTGCCGTAAAAAGAGAATCATTCACCGCTGTCATCGCCAGTTGCTGGAACTGTGGTTGGGAAAGCTGACGCCAATAGAGATTAACACCGGCGAGATTTTTTTGTCGATTGACGATCGCGCGAACCTGAATGTTCTCCACCTCGTTTTCGATATTGCTCAGTTTGTCAACCTTGACTTCCATGCCGGTGAAATCCGTCAGAATGCGCGACATGGCGGTCTGTCTCTTTGCCGCATCGACAACAGCTTCCAATCCGCCGAAAGCCCAATAGACCACCTGATGGGCGCCTTTGTAAACCACCGCGGCGGCCGGTCCGTCCTGATACTTGAACAAGACGCTGCTTCCCAGGGTGGTATTGATGACGTCCGGCGATTGTTCCGTAGGCTGCCGCAGCGGCGAAGCAAATACAAATTCGAGACCGCGGCTGAGGGGGAGGGTCTCCACCCCCTTGACGATCGCTTCAGCGGTTTTGTCCTCGACATAGATCGTATGAAGCTGATTTTTCAAAAATCTCTCGGTAGCATCACCCACCTGTCGATATTGGTTATAGTAACTCCTACTTTCGGCATCCTCGGCTGTTTGTAAAGTGAAACCGAGGTCCCAGGCGATGTTCTGGCCGCTGATGAATAAATATCGATCAGCGCGCAGGTAAGCGATTAAATCATCGCGGTCGCTGCTGTCCAGCGTGGGAAAGGCGTTCTCGCAGAACCAAATGACCAGATGATAGTTTTTCAAATTGGTCCCCGTTCTCCCCTGTCGACTGCGGTCCCACACATCATAAGGCATACCGAGCGAATCGAGGACGGAAAAATAGTACTGCTCGACATTATTAAAGCCATCGTCATCATCGACCACCAGCACCCGCGCTTCGATGGCCAGATGAAATGGGAGCGTTTGCACAAATCCGCCGTCGGCGGTAATGGTCAACGTGAATTCAACATTGTGCGGAAACGCGATATCCGAGACTTTAATGCGTAAATAAGGATCGATAGTTTCAACATAATTGCGGGAAGAGCTGATCCCCGCCACAGCGGTAAAGGTGAGGTCCGGCACGAGCACCGTCACCTGCGGATCAGAGCTGGTCAATTGTAGACGAACATTGCGGGCGTCATGCCGGCGATTGACCAATTTTATATTTAAATCTGCGGTTTCTCCAATATTCGCTCGTTTGTCGCCGTTGCCGGAAGCCAAATCTTCGACCAGAATGCGGGCAATGCTGAACTTGGGCTGCGATTGAAACGGCGAAGAGAGTGCGCGCCCGGCGTTGACCCGGCCCACGACGCCCATTTGACCGGTGTAAAGAGGATTCGCAGCATTAATATCGTCCGCTGTATCGATCACATGCATCATCACCTGCGCCGCGGACCAATCAGGATGAATCGAACGCACCAGCGCCGCAGTGCCGGATACAATCGGCGTCGCCATTGAAGTGCCCATGAGCGAGCTGTACTTGTTATTAAGATGTGTTGAATAAATGCCGTCTGCGGAAGTGCCGCCGGGAGCGGATATTTTTACCCAGGGTCCAAAGTTGGAATAAGAGGTTTTGCGGTCATTGAAATCAACAGCCGCGACAGAGATTACATAATCCTCGTTCTCGGGTGAATATCCAATATTGGAACCGTTATTACCCGCAGATACCACCGACACGACGCCGTTATCGAATGCATATCTCATCATGTCCCGAATGCTGAAATCGTTTCCGATTCCACCAAAGCTGGTGTTAATGACATCAGCGCCATTAACAACAGCATAATCAATCGCATCTAAAACGACCGCCGATAGAATACTCCCGCCATTGCTCCTGTTCTTATATCCCACCCGCAGCGGCATGATCTCGCAACCCCAGCCAATACCGGCGACGCCGACGCCATTATTGGTGACTGCGGATGCCAATCCCGCCACATGCGTCCCATGGCCATGGCCATCCTTGGGATCGTTATCCTCGGTCTGGCCGTCCTCGCTGCTGGCGGCGTCGGTCGTATTTTTTACAAAATCCCACCCGCGCACATCATCGATTTTGCCGTTGCCGTCGTTATCCACGCCGTCG
>RPQV01000784.1 GCA_003818595.1 Calditrichota bacterium | reverse complement strand
GCGCTGCTCAAAGAGGCGCACGGCGCTGATGATGAATTGTCGTGGAAGCGCTTTAAACGCAGATTCCTCGCCGAGCTGAAATCGCCGACCGCGACCAGAGACCTTGATCTCCTCGCCGCCCTCTCCCACCACACCCATCTCGCCATCGGCTGCTATTGCGCGGACGAAAGCCGCTGCCATCGCTCCATTTTGCGCGAGCTGCTGATTCAACGAGGCGCCGAGATGGAATGACTACATGCACAGTCCTCACAACGACATCCAAATCGATTTTTCACCCGTTCCTTTGTAAACCAGATAGAGATATACAGCAATGCTCCACCGGGCGGTACTGAAAATCCCTGTTCGCTCCGGCATTCTTGATTTTTTTCAGTTCTGCAGGCTTTTCATCCGCAAGATTGGCGGATCAGCGACCTCTCTCCTTCAGCTCCGAATAAACTGATTGATTTATAAAGTGAGGATGGTTATTTTTAATATCTTTTTTCAAGCATTGCGCAGCACATAAATTGTAAATCCAGTGCTCGGCGCATTTCCTTGCCACCACCTTTGCTGGAGCAGCAAATGATATCCGCCATCTTTCGTCATACAGTATTGATATCTTTTCTCATTTTCGCAGTCATGGGCATGCTGACTAACAATCCGCCGGCAATGCGAAAGTTGGTTCGATCTTTGCATAGGTTGAAAGGTCGGATTCCCGATGATGCGGCGTGGGAATCTATAGAGATGGTAATTTTAACTATACGGGAGGAGATAGGACTCGGCAAATCTCGAACTGCAGGTACCGATAGCGCCCTCACCAGCGTTCGACCTTGCTTGGCTCTCCAAACAATTCACTGCCGCGTGTATCGTCCTTTTCATCCAAGGTTGAGAAGCTCTGGTTTGAAAACAGGCCGATCATTTAATGAAATCATTTTTGGGATACGCAGTAAAATGAAAGAGATCATTTTTGTCGTCGTCATGGCCTCTGTCTGCAGGCTTTTTGCTCAATATGACGGTACTATTTCGGCAGATTCGGCTCAGGCTGTTTTTTTAGGTGAACACCCCGGCGATTTGGCAGGTCATCATGTCGCCATGGCGCCTGATCTCAATAACGACGGCTATGACGAACTATTGGTCACAGCCCCGCTCTGGGATCTCAACTCCCAGTCCACCAGCCATGGCCGGGTTTATCTTTATTACGGCAAGAGTCAGGGCTGGAACGGCGCCATCAGCCTGGCCGATGCCGATGCATTGTTTCACGGCGCTTACGCTCTCAACGAAGCCTCGCATGATGCGTTCGGCGTCGGTGATATCAATCATGACGGTTATCATGATCTGGCCATTGCGATAAAAAAGACGCAGGCGCCTCAGGGAGGCAATCGGCTGGGCAAAGTTTATCTCTATTTCGGCAAATCTGCTAGACTGAGCGGAGAGATGTCATTGGAAGATGCAGACGCCTCCCTGGTCGGCAATGCGATCGGCGCTGAGGCGGCTCACGTCAAGGGCGTCGGCGATTTGGACAAGGATGGATATGATGATTTTGTCATCGGTGCGGGTTTCCATCCGCAGGTCGGCGCTGAAGCAGGCAAGATTTATGTTTTTTTCGGCAAAGATCGCAGCTTGTGGACAAAGAATGCCGACATGGAGGCGGCCTGCGACGCCAGTTACCTTGCGGAAAGCGCGGGCGACTGGGCCGGTCATCGGGTATCGGGTCTGGGTGATGTCAACGGCGACGGCTACGCGGATCTGCTCATCGGCGCCAATCACCGTCCAATCGGAGACAACAGCTATGCCGGTACGGTCTATCTGATTCTCGGCAGAGCACGTCACCTCTGGGGAAAAGACGTCAGCTTGTCGCAGGCGGACGCCTCGTGGATCGGAGAAACAAACCGGCAGAATCTGGGATGGAATGTCGCCCATGTCGGTGATGTCGACGGCGACGCACTCGATGATCTCTTTTTTTCCAACGGCAGTTCCACTTATTATCTCATTCCGGCGAAAAAACTGCGGCTCGATAGAGATATGCCCATCAGCAGCGTCGGCGCGACGGTGTTCACCCACGCGAGCAAGGTGGAAGACGGCATCGGCCATGACATCACCGGGATTGGCGATATTAACCTTGACGGATTTGATGATTTTCTCATCGGCAATTCCCTGGTCTCTGATCCGGTGATGGGAACGGCTGTCGGAAAAAGTTATCTGTTCATGGGACGCGCAGAGTGGCCTGCATCTGTGGCAATGGCCTCGGCCAAAGCCGTTTTTACCGGCGAAGCAGCCAATGACGAATTCGG
>RPQV01000783.1 GCA_003818595.1 Calditrichota bacterium | reverse complement strand
TTTACTACCGAAGAAATCCTCTATCAAACAGCTGTCATGGACAGTTTGGGCATCCCGGCAGGCGAGCGAATTTTGCCGGTGCGCATGCAGGGTGGACCGCTGCCGAACAATTATCTCGATCGTTGGAACGTAAACGGCAACTTGCTGTTCGATCTGAATCCTGTTCGTATCAAAATCGGCGGCAATGGAACTATGGATGACTGGAGCCAATACGGTCAAGCCAATTCCCTTGTCAACAGCGCCCGCAACTGGAAAAATGAAGACTATAACTACTCTGTTTACGGTAAAATCAGCCATACCATCAATGCCAATACCTTTTATGAAGGCACCGCTTATTTCTCAGAATTTAAACAGGAGACTGGTGATCCAATATTTTGGCGGAATGTCGCGGATTACGGAGATGATGCAACTGATTTCAACCAAAATGGATTGTTTACAGCTGAAATGCCCGGCCCCAGCGTCATTGGTTACTCACGACCTCGGTTAGGCCAAGGCATTTTTAATCCGATTCGTCCACAGACGCAATATATTCTCGATCGTAGCAGCGTGCTTGGACTCAAGTTGGATTTGACCCGTCAGCAGAAAAATCATGAGTTGAAAGGTGGATTTGAATATCGCTATAACACTCTGCGCCGGTTTTATATGACAAGGCCATGGGCGTTAGCCGCCATCTTCACAAATGATCCTACTATTGACCCCAGACTTGCCTATCGTTCGGCTTATACCGAGAGCTTTGGTTTTCCGCAATACTTTTCCGATAATCTTGTCGATCCTTCCGCCACTTCTGATGAAGGATTGGATGGCGCCAAGCATCCGATTTTGTCTTCATTTTATGTGCAGGACAAAATTGAATTGGCTGACCTGGTTTTAAACTTGGGTCTGCGTTGGGATTACATGAATGCCAATGATTATCGCCCCCTCGATCCTTATAATATCCGCATTAAAGATGGCTTGATGGATGAGGATTATTTAGAAGAAACTGATGCTCACATGTCGATCAGCCCGCGTCTGGGCATTTCGTTCCCCGTGACCGACAAAACGGTGTTCCATGCCCAATTCGGCAAGTTCACCCAGCAACCGGAATTACAATTCCTGTACACGGGATGGAGCAATATGGCCGCTCAATTGTCTCAGGGCAACCAGGTCCAAGTCGGCAATCCCGATCTCGAACCTGTGACAACGACGGCTTATGAAGTGGGTATTGGTCAACAACTCGGTCTCAATTCCTCCTTCAGCTTGACGGCTTATTACAAGGAAATCAAAGACCTGGTGGTGCTGAAGAATCGCGTCAATGCCACTCCCGTGACCTATGCACAATTTCAGAACGGCGACTATGGTACCGTCAAAGGATTATCGTTCACCTATCGTCTGCGCAGAACTCAACGCTTGTCGGCGAATGTGAACTATACTCTGCAATGGGCTTCCGGCACCGGCTCCACCTCTGACGGCAATTTCTATATAACCTGGATTGGAAACGAATATTATCCGATCTTTGTGGCTCCTTTGGACTATGATCAGCGGCACACCGCGTCGATTAATCTTGACTATCGCGCCGACACGTGGGGCGCCAACCTGCTGACGACCCTTGGCAGCGGCTTCCCCTACACGCCGAAACGGATTGGCGATACGGTTTATGCTGCACGTTTCTCAACGGCTTTCCCAATCGCCGGCACCAATTCAGCCTATACGCAGTGGACCTATAATATGGATCTGCGGTTGGATAAAGATTTTACCTTGGGTGGACAACGTTTGAATGTCTACTTGTGGGTTGTCAATCTTCTGGGAACCAAAAATCCTTATACGCGCAAAAATGACGCCATTTTTACTGAAAATAATAACACCAGCGGCATTTACGAAGCGACTGGCCGGCCGGATGACAATGGCTGGCTGTCGACTCCTGACGGCCAGAACTGGGTTAATGCCAATGGCGGTGAGCGAGCTGCTGCGATGTACCGCACTTTTATAAACAGCCCGCTCAACTGGGAGACACCGAGACAAGTTCGCTTGGGTGTGAGATTTGAACTGAATCCATAACAACAATCGTCGCCTCAACTTTTCCCTTCGATATGAGCGAGGAGGCGATTGATTTTGACTACTCCAGTTGTTTTGGTTTCGCTGTCAACAGTTAAAGGAGATTCAAATGATGAAGAAATTCAATTTTAGATACCTCACCCTGGCCGTACTGGTGCTCTTGATTCTCATCACCGGCGTCCAGTTGGTATATTCCGAAGCGGATAAAAGCGCTTATTTGGCCAAACCCTCGGAATTCATGC
>RPQV01000782.1 GCA_003818595.1 Calditrichota bacterium | reverse complement strand
CGAATGAGCCCTATTCGATTCCGGCGGATAATGATCCCGGTTTTTACAATTTGGCATCGGCCTCACATTGGGCTGTTCTGAATATGGTTTCCACGCTTCCCTCTGGGATCAAATTTGATGGAAATGGCGACCTGAGACCGGCGCATTTCTTATTAGAACAAAATTATCCGAATCCCTTCAATCCCAATACGACTATTCGTTTTGAAGTTCAACAGCAGACCGACGTAACATTACAGGTTTTCAATACCCTGGGCAAGCATGTCGCCACCCTGGTTGCGAATAAACCATTTGCAGCCGGTCGCTATTCGGTAGCTTGGGATGCTTCTGATTTGGCAAGCGGAATTTATCTCTATCGATTGGAAGCAGGCGGTCAAGTTGAAACAAAACGTATGATTTTACTGAAATAAGCGAGTAAATAGAGCGATCCCCGGGCTGGTCAGGCAGGGGATCGCACTTTTTCCAACAGGTCATCAAAATTGGAAATATTATGCGAGCTGCAATTCTACATGGTGCTCATGATTTTCGTATCGAAGAACGACCAACGCCTGAAATAAAGGCCTCGGAATGCCTGATTCAAGTACATGCTTGTGGCGTCTGCCATTCTGAAATTCATCAATGGCGCTATAAACTGGATGGTCTGGACTATCCACGATTTATCGGCCATGAAGTTGCCGGCAGGGTTATCGCTGTCGGGGAGAACATTACCAAGGTAAAGCCGGGTGATAGAGTTGCTGTTTGGACTGACGGTAAAGGCTATGCTGAACAGGTCGCTGTCAGCGCCGATTATATTTTTCCTCTCGCTGATGATATACCTTTTTCTCAGGCCATGGCCGAACCGATTGCCTGCACCACCAATGGCGTGAATCGTGCCGGCATTCAGCTCGGTGATGTGGTGGTAATCGTTGGTGTCGGATTCATGGGTTTGATCCTGCTGCAGCAGGTAAGGCTCTGCGGTGCACTTCAGGTCATTGCGGTTGATATTCGAGATGAGATGTTGACATTGGCTGAAGATTTAGGTGCTGATGTGACGATCAATCCTCAGCGGGAGAATGCATTAAACGTAATAAAGTCGTTGAGCGGCGGCAGAGGCGCCGACGTTGTATTTGAAGCCGGAGGATCGCAGGAAACCCTCAATTTAGCTGCGCAGCTATGCCGTATGGAGGGTAAGCTGGTGCTGTTTGGATATCATCCTGGTGCGAGGACCATTAATGATCTCGGTTATTGGAACTGGATGGCATTCGACATCATCAATGCTCATTTTCGCAATATTCATACAATTCTAAACGGCGCCCGCGTCGGCATCAATCTGCTGAATGCCCATCTTTTAAATCTGCAGCCTCTGATAACCCATGAGTTTATGCTGGACGACATTGAGGCGGCATTTCAGGCCGCCTACGATAAACCACCAGGATTTGTCAAATCCGTTCTCTTGATGAATGAATAATGATATGCTGTCGGAGCAATCATGAGATAGTCGTTTAAAATGCATTAAGGGTTGTATCATGACTCAAAAGAAATGTTTAGCGGTTGTTATTCTTCTGATGATTTTTTCATTCGTAATATTGCCGAAACTGGGATTCTCAGGGACTACCGGTAAAATTGTCGGCAATGTGACGGATGTGCAGACAGGAGAAGCCTTAGTTGGAACCAATGTGGTCATTGATGGGACAACGATGGGAGCGGCAACTGACGTGGAAGGAGATTATTTTATCATCAACGTACCGCCGGGCAGCTATAAAGTGAGTGCACGAATGATGGGATATATCACACTGAGTCAAACTCAGGTGAATGTGAGCATCGATCACACAACCCGTGCAAATTTTCAACTGCAGGAGACGATACTCGAAACGGGCGAATCGGTGACAGTGGTGGCAGAGCGACCTCTCGTTGAACGTGATGAAACCTCCACGCGTCATTTCGTGCAGGCCGAAGAAATTGCCGCTCGGCCGGCTAACAATCTCAGCCAAATACTATCGACAATGCCGGGAATTGATCAAAGCGGTGGTGAACTCGTCGTCCGTCGCGGAACCTTGGACCAGGTTGCCTTTTTAATCGACGGCATGCGCGCAAGAAATCCTTTGGATTTTCAGCCGTACCAAAATGTCAACCTCACTTCAATTCAGGAACTGGAGATCATCACCGGCGGCTTTAGTGCAGAATATGGAGAAGCGCAATCAGGAATCTTTAATATTGTCACCAAGGAAGGTTCAGACAAGTTGGCAGGCTATGGAGAATTTCGCTGGACGCCTCCCGGTCAACGACATTGGGGCAGCGGATTATATG
>RPQV01000781.1 GCA_003818595.1 Calditrichota bacterium | reverse complement strand
CCATTGCCACCGCCGTGGTCATTTCTTCATTCGTCTCCTTGACCCTGACGCCGATGATGTCTACCCGTGTCCTGCGTACCAGCAAGCATGGCGCTTTTTATCATAAAACAGCGCCGTTTTTTGATAAACTGAACAATGGCTATAAACGTCTCCTGGAGCGTTTCCTTCAACATCGTTGGCTTGGCTTGGTGGTTATTCTGGTTGCCTTTGTCCTGATCATCTTGTTCGGCTCCATTTTACCTCAGGAATTGGCGCCCTATGAAGATCGTGGTCAATTGCGGATCATGGCCACGGCTCCTGAAGGCACCAGCTATTCTGCCACAGATGCTTTTATGAACGAGTTGGAGAATTTTGTTTTGGAGAGGACGCCGGAAATCACCGAGATGACCTCTTTGACGGCGCCGGGTTTTGGTTCTGCCGGTTCGGCCAACACGGGTTTCATCCGCATGATGTTGACGGATGCCGATCAGCGAAAACGGTCACAACAGGATATTGTCGATCACCTCACCGCGGAAATGTCACAAATGAGCGGTGCGCGTACCTATGTCACTCAGGAGCAGTCATTGGGTGGAGGTGGACGGCGCGGAGGCCTGCCGGTGCAGTTTGTACTCCAGGCGCCCAATATGAGCAAAATGCAGGAGTATCTTCCTCTGTTCGTTGAAGAAGCCAAAAAAGACCCGACATTCACTTTCGTCGACGTCAATCTAAAATTCAGCAAGCCGGAAATTCGCTTGAGTATCGACCGAGAAAAGGCGCGAAATCTCGGCGTCACGATGGCGGATGTCGCGCAGATGTTGGCGCTGTCCTACAGCGGCCAGCGAATGGGATACTATGTGATGAACGGCAAACAGTATCAGATTATCGGTCAGGTGTTGCCTGAGGATCGCAACGAACCTCTTGATTTAAAATCGCTCTATGTGAAAAACCGCGACGGTAAGCTCATTCAGTTGGATAATGTGGTCACGTTGAAGGAGGAGAGCAGTCCGCCGCAGTTGTATCATTTTAATCGTTATTTATCCGCCACTGTTTCGGCACAATTGGCGCGCGGTAAAACGATCGGCGACGGCATTCAATCGATGAATAAAGTTGCGGAACGCGTGCTGGATGACTCTTTCAATACAGACCTTGACGGCGCTTCCCGAGAATTTGCCGAGAGCGCCTCCAGTCTGTTTTTCATTTTTATTCTCAGTATCGTCTTTATCTATCTAACCCTTGCCGCGCAGTTTGAAAGTTTTCGCGATCCGCTGATTATCATGTTGACCGTGCCGCTGGCGTTGGCCGGGGCGATGCTTTCCCTGTGGTATTTTCATCAGACACTGAACATTTTCAGCCAAATCGGCCAGATCATGTTGATCGGATTGGTGACAAAAAACGGCATTTTGATTGTGGAATTCGCCAATCAGCGAAAAGCGCAGGGACTGTCTCGACGGGAAGCCATTCTGGATGCTTCCGCTTCGCGATTCCGGCCCATATTGATGACCAGTTTATCCACCATTCTCGGTATTTTGCCCATCGCGCTCGCTTTGGGCGCCGGCTCGGAAAGTCGTGTGCCGATGGGAATCGCTGTCATCGGCGGCATGCTGTTTTCCACACTGTTGACATTGTTCGTGATCCCGGCGATTTATTTGATCATTTCAACTCGGAATATCAAAATCGTTAAAGAGATACCCGTCGCGTAGGCAGCGGCACTCAAATTCCTTGCCGAGATGTTAATCATACTTTATTGATCCGTTACACGAGTAAGGTTTATGGTACGCATTCTGTTTAAAAATTGCCTTTTCATCCTTATTTTTTGTTCAACATTGTTTGGTGAACAAAATGGGACGCAATTGACGCTGAATAAGGCGATCGCTGTCTGTCTGGAAAATAACTATGACATTCAGATGGCGCAAATTGACGCGGAAATCGCCGAAAATGACGCCTCTTTGGGCAACGCGGGCATGTTGCCCAGAATTGTGCTCAGCGGGAGCAAATCGGAGAGCAAGGTGGATTCAAAACAGAGCTTTCTGAGCGGCAATGTCATCGACCGCAAGAACGCTGAATCCAGCGCCACGGCCGGCAGCGTTGCTCTCAACTGGACGATTTTTGACGGGTTCAAAATGTTCGTCTCTTTTGTCCGGCTGCAGGAAATTAAAAGAGCCGGAGAACTGGAACTCAAATCGACCATCGAAGCGACCCTTGATGAAGTGATCAAGCTCTATTTTGATATTGTGCAGCAAAAGGAACGGCTGACCTCTTTGAAGGATGCGCTGGCACTCTCTGAGGAACGCGCAAAAATCGTTG
>RPQV01000780.1 GCA_003818595.1 Calditrichota bacterium | reverse complement strand
GAAAAAGAAGCGAATGGTTCCCGTTTTATAGGGAAAGTAAGTCCAGTTGCGCAGCACGCTTTCGATATATTCTCCGGCGCGGGGATGGCCGCTGTCGCGGATATCGCCGTCCGCTCGACTCAACAGCAGGCTGCCGTCGCGGGCGACAAATGCTTTGACCATCACTCTCGCAGTAGGATCCATGCCGACCAGCAGATTCCAGTCCAAGGGCGCCAATGCCGGCGCGCTCGGGTTGATCTGGAAAGTGAGGTCTTCAATCACCGGACCGGAAATGATGATGCCTTGAATCCCGGGCCGAGGCGGCGGCAGCAGAGTATCCGGTTTGGCAAAAGAGGGTATGAACGCTCCCTGTCTCTCCAAGCCACGATAGCGGAACGTAAAAAGCAGTGATAGCGCGATGAGTATGATCGTCGGCGCCGCGTAATAGAGCAAGCGGGATTTTTTATCCGTGGATTGTTTGCTGTTCTGTTGAAAGAATTTCATAAATTTCATCCGAGTCATAGAGTCGTTTCAAAACTCGATCACGAGGTTTTTCTGAATGCCGCCTTTTCGCTCTTCCTCGACGATGCGGATCCTCCTGGCATTTTCAATGTCCCGAATGGAGCCGCCGACGCACCCATAATAAATGTTGGGTAGGCCGGTGATGTTTTCGATCATCTCGATGGCAAAATGATAAGGCAGTTCGTCCGGACAGCGTACGAGTATAAAGTATTTACGTTCAGGATGGTCCTGAGCCGACTCTTTCAGCTCAGTCAGTCTGGCTGCCACCTGCGCCCGATTGCATCGGCCTTGTTCCATCAAGGTCTGCATGATCAGATTTCTTTGAAAGTCAGCGCTTCTAAAGCTGTATGATTGAATAATGTCGTCGACCACCGGACTGGCGTTCTGATCGAGATAGAGAAGGTCGTTTTCAGAGATGAACTGAATCAGAATTTGCGCTCTTCCCGGCTCGTTCTTCGGCGTGGGGATTGAGAACTTGTGTTCTTTTTCCATCAACTGCGCCACCATGCTGGTCACCAGAAAAAACAACAGCAGAATGAACGCCAAATCGATGAGGGAATGCATCTGCGGCTTGTGCATTTCCACTCTTAATTTTTTAAATGCCACTTGACGGCTCCTCAGTGTTGTCTCCCGGCGCCATGACGCGAAATGTGACCCGAGGAATTCGGTCTTCGTACTTGCTGCATTCCTGCATAATATGATTGATGATTCTGAACTCGACGTTCTTCACCGCTCTGATCTCCACCGAGTTCGCTGCCTCGGCGATGGTGAAATATTCCGCCTGATAGCGATTGATGTTGTCTGCGATAAGTCGAAAGGCGCGACAGGTGTCCTGCATTTCATGGGTCATGCGCATAAAATGACGAGGAAAGGTGGCATAAAACGTTGAATCGGGCGATTCTTTCGTGCGCTCTTCCTGCAGCTTGAGCAACAGGGCGTCTTCTGAAACATTGCCGTTCCTCTCGCCCCATAAAATATAGACTATTTTTGCGCTTGCGGGATCTTCCGCGTCCTTGGGCTCGATTTGAAAAAGCAGCGTTGATAATTTGCCCTTTTCGAATTCGATGGATTTCCCGGTCGCTTTGGGAAGGTCGATGACGTTTTGCCGCTCCGGAGACGTTGATTTGGGATCGCCGCCTGAGGAAACCGACATGGTGGTCACAAAGAAAATGAGAAGCAGAAATACCATGTCAATCAACGACGGCAGCTCCACTTCCCGCTCATAATCTGACTTGGTATTGACTTTGAACATCGTCAAATCACCTGCGATGAATGTTGATTATAATTCTTCGGTAACATGGACGAAAATTGACTGCCATTTATTGTAAATCCATTCCAGGTTGTTTTTAAACAAATAATAGATCATCATCAACGTGATTCCCGCCAGCAACCCGTAGATCGTGGTCCACAAGGCTTCAAAGATGCCGCTGGAGAGCTGTTTGACCAAATCCAGGTGAGAGGTGCCTTTCCCCAGGGTCATAATCTGAGCGAACACCTTGGTGATGCCGGTGACCGTTCCGAATAATCCCAGCAGGGGCGAGATGGCGCCCAGATTCCAAAACCAATCCACCCACGACTTGCCCCGCAGAGTTTCGATCTCCGAAGCGGCTCGGCTCTCGATCGCTCTCTCCACTTCGGCGGAGACCTTCTGCCAGTTAAATCCATTGGTGATATGATTTTCCAGCCCCGAGGCCAGGATTTTTACCGTCGGATAATCATTCATGCGTCGCGAGCCATTCTCGAACAAATCTTTCTTGACATCAGACCATTTGAGCGTGATTTTCCCG
>RPQV01000779.1 GCA_003818595.1 Calditrichota bacterium | reverse complement strand
CGCGACAATAAGACGTCGCTGTCCAAATCTCGATTCTCTTCGAGAAACTGATTATAATCATCAATGCTGAAATTACTCTGAGATAAAGCCGTTGAAGGGATGCTGCACAGCGCTGCAAGGACGATGAATGTGAATAGTCTATACATTTTATCACCTCATGACCCATGACTCTTTGCCTCTATAACATTTCTTGGTGCACGATTGTTTCGTGCAAAATGGCGACAGCTATGGAAGCATTCGGAGTGGAACTTAATGAAAGGATTGATACATCGGTTCTTCCCGCTTCCCGCTTTCCGCCTTGCCGCTCACTTTAGGATCAAGTTTCGCCTTGATGATCTTTTGACTCCAGGCTGTTTTGATGAGCTTTTGCGGTCGCACGCTCACCGCTCCGCAAACAAATTCCGGAACGTTGTAAACGCGAAAAAGGCTTTTTTCAAGCTCCGGATCGCGTTGGGGCAGAATGAACGGCTTGCTGAAATGACCATGTTGATCAAAATAACTGAAATACGCATCTGTAACAAGTCCGTCCCGGCGCTTACTGCTCAAGACAATCCAGCGTCCATTGCTTGACCAACTGTGGTAACTCTCCGCGCTGCGGCTGTTGATTTCTTCTGCATTACGGTATTGGTTCGTCTGCACATCGAGCAGATACAAATCCGATTCCGGCCGGTAAAGGGGAAAGTAGCTGTATTCCGACAAACACAAGAGGATATATTTTCCGTCGGGCGATGGCTTGGCATGGGCAGCGCTCAATCCCGATTCACTCGCCAATAACACCGGTTCGATCTCTCCCCACAAATCCTTTTCTGCATCGTAGGAGATGCGCATCAAATCATATTTCATTTGTTTGTAAGGATGTTCATGCTTGTCATAGTGCTCCAATCCCGGGGCACTGCAAAAGTAAAGAGAACGACCATCAGGAGACCATTCGGGATAGGTCTCGAGGCGATCCGCGCTCGAAATTTTAGGCGAAGAGGTGATGGTGTTGGTTTTGATGTTGAACAGGCACAGATCCGAGACGATATCAAAGACATCGCGGTTTTCACCCACAGCGTGAAAGAGCTGCTTGACATCGTTAAACGCGAATGCGACGAGTTCGCCGTTGGGATGCCATGACCGATAAGACGTCGCGCGGTTGAAGGAGGTTTTGGTGTCCACCTTGTAAACATCATCATCATAAACCATCATCATCAAGGTACCGATGGCGCCGGCGCGCATGTGAAACAACATTCTCTCCGGATTGTGCTGATGAAAAGAGTGACAGTTGACGCAATTATCTCCCAGTGATTTATTGTAGGCGATCGTCCGTTCATCATAATTGCTCAAGTCTCGTTGGAACAGGCTCATTTTATCATAATATTGATATAACGGCGGTATGATCCTGTAGACCAGATGAGAATCAATGCTTTCCGGGGCGATAGAATTTTCGATCGGAACGTAGCGGTTCCATTTGTTCTCATTCTTGACGAAAATAGCGATGTTCAGTGATTGATTTCCATTGAGGGTTAATAATTTTTTCCAAGGTTTCATTGGAATCCTGATCAAAGATGATCGGCTGAAAATGTCGATAGCCTTACCCTTTTCAGAGCTTATTTGAACATAGTAATCGGACCCCTCTTCCTTGATCACAAAATTGGTTGGTGCGATATTGGGAGGAAGAACGATGGACGCATAATCGGGATCAATGACCGGCTGCCTGGCAACAGAGTTGCTCTCTTTGATGATCAGATTCTCGTTGACCTGACGGGCACAATTCAGCAGGACAGCAGCGATCAGGAGCGCCGGGAAAATGAAATGTTCATTCTTCCGCATATCACTCTTCCTTCGCTTTATAATAATACAAGGCATAGAACCAGTAGGTGTCGCGGTATTTTAACAGCTCGTTGTAGGCTGCCTTGGCGTTCTTGTTGTATTTGGTCAGAATTTTATTAAAATCGGCATACTGCTGAATGATCTCGCGGGAAATATTTCCTCCTGCGGGAAGCGCGTCCTCGCGACCCAAAACAGAGAGATAGACGAGAATCGCTTCCTGAAAATGACGCGGCAATTTGACATAATCAAATTGATTGACCAAATGAAGATGTTTCATGAATTGACCGATTTCGCCCTTGAGCAGGCAATGAGCCATATAATATTCAAAAGCCATCTTGTTGCTGCCAATCTTTAACAGCTCCTCAAGGCATCGTTCCGGTTCGACCGGAGAGACGAGGAAATCAGATCGGGGCATGGCGCCTGCCAGGTATTTAAATTGAGGAGATATCAATAAATCGTTCTTTTCATCCAGGTATTTTT
>RPQV01000778.1 GCA_003818595.1 Calditrichota bacterium | reverse complement strand
CCCGTCTGCGCGAGCGCGTCGAAAAGGCCGGCGATCAGGGTTTTTACGTTTCCATCATGCTCTTTCAGGGATGGAGTCTGAAAAAAACCGGCGGTGAAGGATTAGATCCCTATATGTATCACCCCTTCAATCCGGCCAATAATATTCAGGCCATTGGCGCCCCTCACTCCACCGAGGACAGCGATACCGCCGAAACCATCCACAGCCTTAAAAACCAGGCAGTGGTGGCGCGCCAGGAAGCCTATGTGCGCAAGGTCATCGACACGGTCAATGATCTCGATAATGTCCTTTTTGAAATCATCAACGAAGGCGGCGCTGTCGACTGGCAGAACCATTTCATCCGGCTCATCCACGAGTATGAACAGAGCAAACCGAAACAGCATCCGGTCGGATTCACTCACCGCATCTCTCCGCGCATGTGGAACGACGACCTGTTCGCCAGTGAAGCCGATTGGATATCACCTGCCAAAGAGCCGCAGGATTGGATGTATCCGGGTGCAGCCTTTCTCCAGCACTATGAGCAGGATCCTCCGGCCAATGAAGGACACAAAGTCATTTTACTCGACACCGATCATCTTTGGGGACATGGCGGCACATACTCATGGGTGTGGAAAGCGGTGTGTCGCGGACACAATCCGATATTCATGGATGCGTGGGATCCTATTCCCGGCGATATTCATCAGGACGACCTGAGTTGGTTCTGGGACGCGCAGGGGCGATATAAAAACTCGGCAGACTATCCCGACTGGCCGCCGTTGCGCGCCGCCATGGGAGATGCGCGACGCTACACGCTGCGCATGAGTCTCGTCAATGCGGTTCCGAGAAACGATCTCGTCAGCACCCGCTTTTGTTTGGCTGATGAGGGAGATCATTATCTCATTTTTGCACCCGGCGGCGGCAAGATGACGATTGACCTGCGTCGCCATGCTGGCCCCTTTGCCGTCGAATGGTTTAATCCGCTTGAGCGCTGCACCGTCACCGTCGAGAAGCCTTTGCCGGGCGATGATTATATCGTCCTCGAACCGCCCTTTGCCGGCGACGCGGTGCTGTTCTTGAGCCGGTTGCCCCGATAATAAAGTCTGAATCACAGATTAAACGGATTTATGGATTCACGCAGAGGCGCAAAGACGCAAAGGAAGACAAAGAAAGACCTCGCACGCCGACAAAATACCCTGACCCTCCTTTGCGTTTCTTTGCGTCTTGGCGTCTTTGCGTGAATCTTGTATCTTTGCATTTAAGAGGATTTTAATCAAGGGTTGAAATTACATCAGATACAACCCCGCTTAACGCCAACTATTTTGGGAAATCGATCATGAAAAACCTATTCTTCCTTTTATCTGTTATGCTCGTCGCCATATGCGCTATCATGGGTTCGGCTTCGGGTGAATCTACCTTTCCGCTGCGCATCAGCGCTGATCAGCGCTACCTGGCGGATGCGCAGGGCAATCCGTTTCTGGTGCATGGCGAGTCTTCGTGGGAAATCGTCTATCGGCTGACCAAAGAGGAAATCACCGACTATTTTGACATCCGGGCGGCGCAGGGCTTCAATGCCACATTCATGAATATCCTGCCCGACTCTGATGATCCGCACACCCAAAATCGCATGGGTGCCGAGCCGTTTCGCGATCCGCTCGATTTCCGCACCATGAACAGTGCCTATTTCGATCATGCTGAATGGGTGGTGGCTGAAGCGCTCCGACACAACATGGCGGCGTTCATTTTTCCCTGTTATCTCGGCATCAGTGTCTCGTGGAGTGATGAATTGGGCGCCAACGGCGTTGAAAAAGCGGAAGCCTATGGCAAGTTGCTCGCACAACGATTCGGCAAATACCCCAATGTTGTGTGGGTGATGGGCGGCGACATCGACCCCGGGGTCGTGATGGCAGAGCAGTTGGCTTTGGCCAAGGCAGTGCACCGCTACGATCCGCAGCACCTGATGAGCTTTCATGGACGCGAGCATTCGAGCGGCGACTTGTTTCATCATGAAGAGTGGTTGGGGATCAACTTTAGCTACAGCTATATTGAGACCTACACTCAAACCCATCAAGATCGCCGGCGCGAACCGGTCAAGCCGACGCTGTTGAGCGAGAGCGGCTATGAGCGCGAGGCCAACGACTGGCGTTATGGGACGCCGCAGAGGATTCGCAGGCAGGCTTATTGGACGCTGTTGGCCGGAAGCTGCGGACATTTTTACGGCACCGCCTTTTGGCATGCCAAACACGGTTGGCGGGAATCGCTCGACTGGCCCGGTGCGCGCCACATGAAGATTGTGCGCGAATTCTTCGAGTCATTGCCCT
>RPQV01000777.1 GCA_003818595.1 Calditrichota bacterium | reverse complement strand
AATGGCTCCTTGAGTTTTAATGATTTCATAATGTTGCGGGCGCTCTGTTGAATCAGTTCCCACGCTGCCTGAACATGTCGCTTCTCGGTCAACGTCTGTCCTACGGACAGTCGCAACACCAGACGGCCATTCAGCTTTGTATGGGTCAAATAGAGCTTGCCGCTTGCATTGAGTGCGTCCATGATCTGCTGATTGACCGCATCACCCTGACGGTGGCGAAAGCAAACCAGATTCAACGGCGGCTCCACCACCAGTTCAAAATCATCACTACTGCGAATCCATGCGGCGAAGGACTGCGCCAATCGTACATGTTCGCGTATATGGTGCTGCAGTCCCTCAATGCCATAATGACGAATGACAAACCACAGCTTGAGCGAGCGAAAACGGCGTCCCAGCTGGATGTGCCAATCGCGATAATCGAATACCTGTCCCGACTCGCTCGCCTGATTTCGCAGGTATTCTGGAGTCAACGTCAAAGTATCGATCAGTTCGCGACGATCAGCGACGTAAAAGACATCGCAATCGAAATTGGTGAACATCCATTTGTGCGGATTGAAGCAATAACTGTCGGCGAATTCAAGACCCTGGACAATCCGGCGGAATTCAGGACATATCGTGGCGGCACCGCTCATGGCAGCGTCGACATGGAACCAGATGCTGCGCTCATGGCATATGGCGCCGATCTCCGGTAGAGGGTCGATGGCGTTGGAGGAGGTGCTGCCGACGTTGGCACACACGA
Organism: Calditrichota bacterium; assembly: GCA_003818595.1. Taxonomy (GTDB): domain Bacteria; phylum Zhuqueibacterota; class Zhuqueibacteria; order Residuimicrobiales; family Krinioviventaceae; genus Fontimicrobium. The sequence continues at coordinate 1,572 of RPQV01000777.1, read as the reverse complement.
AACAGGGGGTAAAGCCTGCGCTCAGGTCTCTATTGATCTGCTCAAGCAACAGATCGGGACGGAGAGCGAACTGACCGTCAACATCAATGAGCCGCAGCTGATTTTTGCCGATGCCCGCAATCTTGATCGCCTTTTCTATCGACGAGTGCGCCTGCGTCGACGCGTACGCGGTGAGACGACCGTTGCAGCCCTGAACATTGCTGGAGAATTGGGTGGCCCGTTCTCGGGCGGCAAGAACCGCAGCGAGTGCCGCGCTCGAAGCCGTGTCCTGAAGAACGCCGCCGCCGCTGCTGATGGATTTAAATCGCTGCGGTAGCCCCATCATGTCCACCAGCCAATCGAGCACATGCGTCTCCAACTCGGTGCAGGCAGGACTGGTCGCCCAAAGCATGCCTTGGACGCCCAGTCCGGCGGACAACAACTCGCCGAGAATGGAGGGAAAAGAGGTATTGGCGGGAAAAAAGGCAAACCAATTGGGTGATTGCCAGTGGGTGATTCCGGGCATGATGATCTTATCGATATCTTTAAAGATGGTTTCAAAGGATTCTCCTGTAAACGGCGCGTTTGGCGGCAGTTGGGCACGAATGTCGCCAGGATGAACCTGCGACAGAACCGGACGTGCTTCAATCGTCCGATAATAATCGGCAATCCAGCGAAGCACGAGCTCGCCATTGCGGTTGAAATCATCCGGCGTCATGTGATAGGATTTCATAGGATCTCTCCGAAATTGGAAATTTTCATCACAAGTTACAAAAAATTATGGTCTATTTCAAAATATGATGTATATTCAGATGTCTTTATTCTTCAATAAGGATGGATTATGATAAAGCCTCTCTGTTTACTATTTCTTCTGTTTCCGCTTTATGCACAAGCTGTGGATAATGGCGCCGGCCAGGCGATCAATCCCAAGCGTGACACGCTCAGCACTGGTTTGAGCGGTCATGTACGCGATGCTCACAGCCATCGCGACTTGCCCGCGCGGGTTGTCTGTCGAGATCAAAACGGTGTTGTTCATGGCGGCTATTACAAGAACCACGTTGAGGGATTTTTCACTCAAGACGGTTATTTCCAAATCCCTCTGCCGCCCGGTGAGTATGATGTCGAGGTATTCCACGGACTGGATTATTTGTCCCAGAGCCGGCGCATCGTCATTGTTGAAGGGCAAGTGGTGAAGCAGGAGTTTAACCTTGATCAATGGTTGCCTCTCCGGCAGTTGGGTTGGGTCAATGGCGATGGGCACGCTCATCTGTACACTGACCGGCGTTGTGATGATGAAATGCTCGCAACAGTCCGCACCATTTGTCTGGCCCAAGGCGTTGATTTTCTGTGCACCAATCAGGGATGGGCGGGATATGACGATGAACATTGGCGGCACGGTTACGATAAATTCTCAGATAGCGATTTTAAGCTCTTTTATGGCGCGGAAATGCCCAAGTACCGCACCGGTCACATCTGGTGGCTGGGACTGGAATCCACCCACGGTTATTTTTCCGCAGCGATGGATTCAATGTATGAAAATCGATATTATAAATCCAGTGACATGCCTCATTGGGATTTCAATCATTTGCCTTT
>RPQV01000776.1 GCA_003818595.1 Calditrichota bacterium | reverse complement strand
CGTTCGATGCCCTGAATTTGCCTGGCGGACTATACCTTTGCCGGCTTTCAGCCGATGATTTTCAGCATACGAAAAAGATGATCCTGGTCAAATGACGGCGCAATGTCTTTATTATAGATGTTTATGAAATCCGCGCACCTTTATCGCAATCTTGCAGTCCAAGGAGCTTTAACCAGCGTGCAGATCATGCAAAAAGCACAAAGGGGGAATCATCCACCATTCCTCATGCGGGCCATTTCCGTGAATTTTCTGGGGGCATTCATTGCTGCACTGTTGTCATTTGCCATTCAAACGGTACAAGCGGAATCGCCGCTGCAGAGCATCGCGATCGACCAGGCGCGCTACGCACCGGGTGAGACGGTTGAATTCACCATCCGGGTGACAGAGCTCCAGGTCGGAGCATCGCTGCGCGTTTCCTACCTGCACCTGAATACGTCCATCGGCATCGAATCGATCCCAGTATCCTCAAATCCCTTTTCCTGGACATGGCGGCCGCCATCGACAGATTTCCAAGGCTATCTGGTGCGCACCGTTCTGGAAGCCGGCCTCGTCCCGCTCGATACGACCTGGATTGCCGTCGATGTCTCTTCAGAATGGTTTCAATTCCCACGCTACGGCTTTTTATCAGAATATTCTCAGATGAGCGAAGCTGAGATCGCCAACGTCATCGCGGGATTGAACCGCTGCCATATCAATGGTCTGCAATTTTACGACTGGCATTACAAGCATCACATGCCGCTCAAGGGAACACCGGACAATCCGGCGCCCTACTGGAACGACATCGCCAATCGACAAAATTACTATGCCACTGTTGCCGCTTACATTAGCGCCGCGCACGAGCGCCGAATGATGGCCATGTCCTACAATCTATTATTCGGCGCCTATCAGAACGCCGCAGCCGACGGGGTGGCGAATGAATGGCGCTTATTCAAGGATCAAAACCACAGTCAGCCCGATTTTCACGATCTGCCCTCTTCCTGGGCCAGCGACATCTATCTCATCGATCCCTCGAATCCGCAATGGATCAGTTATATCATGGGAAAAACCCGCGAAGCGTTGAATGTTTTTGATTTTGACGGTTGGCACATCGATCAGCTGGGAGACCGGGGAAATCTGTATGATTATTATGGCCGGCAAATCATCCTGACGGATGCCTATCAGCCGTTCATTCAGCAGGCCAAGAATTCACTCCACTGTTCTCTGGTCATGAACGCCGTCAATCAGTTCGGACAGGCACAGATTGCCGCCGCTCCGGTCGATTTTTTGTACACCGAAGTCTGGTCACCCCATGACAGTTACAGCTCAACGGCGACGCTCATTCAGCAGAACCATTCCTGGTCGAACGGCAAACTGGCGACCGTGCTCGCGGCCTATGTCAACAAGGCAAGATCAACGCAGCCCGGCGTCCTGAATACACCCGCGGTTCTGCTGACCGATGCGGTCATTTTTGCCGCCGGAGGGGCGCACATCGAACTGGGAGAGCACATGTTGGCCAATGAGTACTTTCCCAACCAAAACCTGCAAATGTCCGCCGAGCTCAAGCAGCAGATCATCGCCTATTATGATTTTCTGGTCGCCTATCAGAATCTGCTGCGCGATGGCGGAACCTTTGGCGGAGCGATTCTGCAGTCCGAGAGCGCCGCATCGATCCGCAACATCGCCCGTCTCGGCAGCATTTGGTGCTTTGCCAAAGAAATTGAGCACCGCCGCATATTTCATCTCATTAATTTCATCGATGCTGTAACCCTGAATTGGCGCGATGATGCCGGCAATCAGCCTGAACCGCATCGGCTGACGAACATCCCTGTTTCATTTTCATCGAGTCAGAGAGTGATTTCGCTTTGGATGGCCTCGCCGGACATCGATGGCGGAAACCCACAATCCATACCGTTTATACAAGACGGCGCGACCGTTCGCTTTATCCTGCCGGCGCTCCAATACTGGGATATGGTCGTTGCCGAGTATTCTCCATCAGGGATTCACACCGAAAATCCGCTCACCCCGGAGGACTTTATGTGTGAGGCGGGTTATCCCAATCCATTCAATTCGCGCGTCCAGGTGCGTTTCCGTCTCGGCACTAAAGCGTTCACGACCATCGGCATTTATAATGTGATCGGACAGTGCGTGAAAACAATCATCGAGCAAGAGTTCCCTGCCGGCAGCCACGTTGTTTTCTGGACGCCGGAGGAAAGCACGCCGAGCGGCGTCTATCAGGTGATTTTACAGCGTGCTGACGGCGCACTGTTGAGGCAAAAGATCAACTATATCAAATAAGGCATGAGTTTAAAAATATCGCATAGAAAGGCACGAAT
>RPQV01000775.1 GCA_003818595.1 Calditrichota bacterium | reverse complement strand
CGGATGTATCCGTGGGCGTGGGTTCGTTTGATGCTCATTTTGGCGGCGTCGGTGCGCAAATCGAACCCAATATGCTGGTTAAAGTCATGGGCACTTCCACCTGCGACATGATCGTCGTGCCGGCGCCCAAAGAAGGGGAGCATCTGGTCGCCGGAATCTGCGGCCAGGTTGACGGCTCGATACTTCCGGGATTATTGGGCATGGAAGCGGGTCAGTCCGCTTTCGGCGATATTTATGCCTGGTTTCGCGATCTGCTGCTGTGGCCGGTCGACCATCTGCTTAATCTGATGGCGGATGTGAATCCCGCCAATCGACAAAAAATGGTGGATGATATTGCCGAGACCATCATTCCGGAACTATCGCGGGAAGCGGAAAAACTGCCCATTGATCCGGACGGCATTGTTGCGGTCGATTGGATGAATGGCCGACGTACGCCGGATGCCGATCAGGCATTAAAGGGCGCTATTGCCGGTCTGAATCTGGGTTCCGATGCGCCGCGCATATTTCGCGCCCTGGTGGAAGCGACGGCTTTCGGCGCCAAGAAAATCGTCGATCGTTTTGTGCAGGAAGGCGTCAATATTAAAGGCGTGATTGCCATCGGCGGCATTCCCAAGAAATCACCGTTTATCATGCAGATTACCGCTGACGTCCTGAACATTCCGATCAATGTCGCCGCCTCCGAACAGGCGTGCGCGCTCGGATCCGCCATGGCGGCGGCGACGGTTGCCGGACTTTATCCAACCATGCAGGATGCGCAGCGGGCGATGGGCAGCGGTTTTGAAATGACCTACCAGCCCGATCCGAGCCGAGCAGAACAATATCAGGCCTTGTATGAGAAATACAGCCGATTGAGTGAATTTATTGAACATCATATGACGGAGAGATGATGACCTTATGAGTCAGTTTGACGACCTCAAAGAGCGCGTCTATCAGGCGAACATGGAACTGCCCCGACTGGGAGTGGTGATCCATAATTTCGGCAATGTCAGCGCCGTTGACCGGCAGAGAGGAATCTTTGCCATCAAACCCAGCGGCGTCCTCTACTCAGTGCTCAAACCTCAGGATATCGTCATCGTTGACCTGGAGTGCCGCGTTGTGGAAGGGACTATGAATCCCTCCTCGGATACCAAGACTCATGCGGTGTTGTATCGTCATTTTCCCAATATCGGCGGAGTGGTGCACACGCACTCACCATTTGCCGTGGCCTGGGCGCAGGCACAGAGGCCGATTCCCGTCTATGGCACCACGCACGCCGATCATCTTCACGTGGATATTCCGGTCACCAAGATGATGAGTGATGAGGCTATTCAGGGCGACTATGAAGTCGAGACCGGGATGCAGATTGTCAGGCGCTTCGCCGACCTTTCGCCCGATGAGGTGCAGATGGTCTTGGTTGCGGGCCATGGGCCGTTTGCCTGGGGTACGACGCCCGAGAAGGCCGTCTATCACGCCGTCATCGTCGAAGAATTGGCCAAGATGGCGCTTTACACCGAACAGGTTCGCGGCGATGTGCCGCGATTGAAAGAGTCGTTGATCCAAAAGCACTATTTGCGTAAACATGGTCCGGGCGCCTATTATGGCCAACGCGGCTAGTGTTTTTACATCGCCGAATTCACTTAAAGCCAGTCTGATTCCGAATCGCCTGGATTAATGCGCTGCCATAAGCAAAGTCCTGAGGCAATGCAGGAATTGATGCCCACGCAGGAGGACATGATGAGGAATATACTTTCAAGAGCCTGCATAACAGGCTTGATACTGTGTTCTATTTTTTGCGTCCCTCTTTTTTCGCGCACATTCAATGACATCTATAGCGGTGATCAGCTCAATCGTATCGCGTTTCCTCTCGGCGGCATCGGCGCAGGCATGATCGCTCTTGATGGGACGGGCAGTTTTTCCCATCTATCGGTTCGACATCAGCCGGAGATCTTTAACGAGCCCTTTATGTTTGCGGCCGTCAGCGTGAAAGGCTATGAGCATGGGGCAAAGGTTCTCGAAGGGCCTGTGCCCCGCTGGAAACTTTTCGGCGTTCCCAACGCCGGCAACGGCGGCAGCGGTGCTCCCTATGGTCTGCCTCGTTTTGAACATGCCGAGTTCCTCTCCCGTTTCCCGTTCGGCAGCATCACCCTGTCCGATCAGGATGTTCCTTTAGCGGTCGAAATCACCGGTTGGAGTCCCTTTGTTCCTACTGAGCCTGACCTCTCCAGTTTACCAGTGGCCGGGATTGAATACAAATTTATCAATTTGTCTTCTGCATCGATCGAGGCGGTGTTTTCATTCAACAGCAAAAACATCATGAAAGTCGAAAAACCGAGTG
>RPQV01000774.1 GCA_003818595.1 Calditrichota bacterium | reverse complement strand
GGTCGCAGTGGCGTCGCGGTTTTTCGCCGTCGGTGCGGTGGTCCCCTGGGCTCGTGCAGACGTCGGCGCGGTGGCAACGCAGGCATTTGCCAACACCTCCTTTGGACCGCGCACCCTGGAATTGCTCGAAAGCGGCGCCTCTCCTGAGCAGATCGTTGACATTCTGACTCAACATGATGATCATCCGGAACGCCGACAATTTGGTATTGTCGCAGCGGATGGGCGCTCTGCTACGTATACCGGCTATGGCTGTAATTCCTGGGCGGGAGGCCGCAGCGGGAAGAATTATGCTTGTCAGGGCAACATCCTCGCGGGTGAACAGGTCGTCATGGCCATGGAATCCGCTTTTTTGAATACCGGCGGCACCCTGGCGGATCGACTATTTGCAGCGCTGCTCGCTGCGGAGGCCAACGGCGGCGATGTCCGCGGCAAACAATCGGCTGCCCTGATCGTGGTCAAAGCCGGTGCCGGTTATGGCGGCTACACTGATCGCGCCATTGACATCCGTGTCGACGATCATTCGGAACCCTTTGTCGAATTAGGACGACTGTTGAATTTGGCTCAGCTCAATTATGCATGGAACGATGCCTGGACTCTTTTCTCGCAGGGCAAAGGTCGTGAAGCATTGCCCTATATGGAAAAAGCCGCCGGCATTGGTTCGAACAATCCCGAGGTCCTCTACGATTTGGCAGTCATACGCCTGGCGGCCGGAAAAAGCGATGAAGCTTTATCAGCCCTCGCAAGCGCACTCAAGCTGAATCCCAAATTAAAAAAACAAGCCCTGGTCGATGATGACCTGAGCGCTCTGCGTACGCAACCGCAATTCATGAAATTGATGGGGCGCGAATGACTGCCTGGGACCAGCGCTACGATCGCGACGAATATGTATATGGTTTAGACGCCAACGAATTTCTGATTTCCGTGGCATCGGCCATTCTGCCGGGGCCGGTGCTTTGCCTGGGTGAAGGTGAGGGACGTAATGCTGTTTTCCTGGCTGAAAAGGGATTTCCGATTACCGCGGTGGATGGAAGCCGCGTCGCCTTGAAGAAAGCGGAACAATTAGCTCGTCAGAAAAACGTTTCCATTAACACGGTGGTATCCGACCTTGCCGATTATCAAATTGATCAAGACGAATGGATGGGAATAGTATACATTTTCTGTCACCTGCATCGCGATTTGCGGAAAATAGTCCATCGGGCATGCTGCGCCGGACTCAAACGAGGCGGCGTTTTCATTCTGGAAGGCTTTACCCCCGCTCAGCTCGATTACAACACCGGCGGTCCGAAATCGTTCGATCTCTTGATGACCGCGGATGAGTTGCGCGGGGAATTGTCCGGACTCGAAATTCAGGTGGCGCAGGAGGTGGTCCGTGATCGACGAGAAGGACTCCTGCACACGGGTCTGTCGGCTGTGGTGCAGATATTGGCGATCAAGCCATGATGCTGAAGCTCAATGAATCAAAAACAATAGGAGTGAATGATGTGCGCAGAAGATATGGAAATTCAAGCCTCGAAAAACGGACCCTACATTGTCAAAGGAGAGTTTGTCCTGGTAGATGGCGAAAACAAGGAAATTGAACATCAAAATACGGTCTATTTATGCCGTTGCGGAGGGTCTCAAAAAAAGCCGTTTTGCGACGGAACCCATCGAAAAATTAGTTTTCAGGGCTAAAAGAAAAACCCCCGGAGTAAATCTCCGGGGGTTTTTATTTACAGCAGATTTCCATCCGCGTCCATGTGGTGGATTTTTTCAAAACCGAGAGCTTTAATCGACTCTTCAATTTTCGACTTGTCGCCGACGATCACCCATACCAGAGCATTCGGCTTGATCACCATTTTTGCTGCCTGATCGATATCCTGTACCGTCAAAGAATGCACCTTTGCCGGGTATTCTTGAAAATAGTTATCAGGAAGGTTGTACTGCACGATTTCCGCGAGCGAACCGCTGACTTGAGCGATTGTCTCCCATGATCCCGGTAATCCCAGGATAACATTCGACTGTGTTTTTGTGAATTCTGCCTGCGTCGGAGGATTCTCACCGATGATCATTTCCATCTCTTTTTGGATTTCCTTCATGGCATCCGCGGTCTTGTCGCCCTGTACCGGACTGTAGGTGATGTGCATCCGCTGTCCTTTGGCATCCCACAGAAAACTGGCCGCGCCATAGGTCCAATGCTTATCCTCCCGCAAATTCATATTCACCCGCGAGGTGAAATCCGAACCGAGAATGTTGTTCATCAATTGGATACCGGCTTCCTTATCATTGGCGCGCGGAACGGTCAGGTAACCGGAAAAAATGATCGACTGTTGAGAACCTGGACG
>RPQV01000773.1 GCA_003818595.1 Calditrichota bacterium | reverse complement strand
CAATGAAGGGAAATAAAATCGGCTTGAGCAAACAACGTTCGCAGATCGACTTGTTCTGCCCATTCCGGTGCATCCATGCATCGTCGATAAAGATAGAAAATCACGTTCATCCCAAATGCCCTTCCGATTTCTGCAACGGCGCGGGCGATTTGACCAAATCCGATAATCCCCAGCGTCAATCCCTGCAATTCGATGAGCGGCGAGTTCCAAAAACAAAAATCATGGCTTTCGCTCCATACGCCTGCGCGAACGGAAGAAGAATGGGCATCCACCTCCTGAGTGAAGCGAAGTATATGGGCAAAGACCATTTGCGCGACCGAACGCGTGCTGTATGCCGGCACATTGGTGACGCAAATCTCGCGTTCGCGTGCAGCCTGCAGATCGATAATATTATACCCAGAGGCAGATACGCCGAGACAGCGCAATTTCGGCAGGCGTTCAATCATTCGACGATCAAAAACCACTTTGTTGGTGACGACGACCTGGGCATCAATGCAACGGTCGACGACCTGCTGCGGGAGCGTATGGTCATATATTGTAGAGGGGAGCAGGCGAGTCAAAGGCGACCAATCGAGATCGCCCGGATTCATCGTGTAACCATCAACAACGACTAAATTCATTTTTCAGCTTCCACTCGTTTCAATAACAACAGGGTCAAATCGTCAGCTCGTGGGCTATTGCCGACAAATCCTTCCACGGCGCTGACCAATCCCTTGCCTGCTGATTCAGCCGTTTCACTGCCGAACAACTGCAGTCGTTTTGACAAACGCGTTTCGCCGAAAAAATATCCTTGTCGATCCCTCGCCTCAATCAACCCGTCAGTATAAATGACCAAAAAGTCACCCACTTCCAATTTTTGTGACTGTTCATTATAAGCAGATTCTTTCGCCAAACCCAGCGCCAATCCGCCTTTCTCAAGCTCAAAGACCTCGCCTTTATGCACCCATATTGGCGGCAAATGACCGGCATTCACATATTTGACAATGCCGGAGCGCGGTTCAATTTTCAAGTAGATGAAGGAAATGAAAGTATCAGCCAGTCCGCCTCGGCAATAAAGTCGATTCAAATCCGATACCAGTTTTGCCGGTGATTTAACATGGCTGAGGAGTGCGTGAACACTGGCCTGTAACTGCGCCATCAGCAGAGCAGCACCCAATCCTTTGCCCGCGACATCGCCGACAAAATAGCCGGAACTTTCATCTTCACAAGCCAGACAATCGATTAAATCTCCACCGACTTCGTTTGCGGATTGGGTATACATATAGACCTGCCAGCCGTTCACCTGTCGGCATTTCTGCGGCCTCAAGGCTGCCTGTACCGCTCGACCAGCCTTGAGTTCATCATGTGCGAGCAGTTTATCCTTCAATTCCAACAAGAGGATGATAAACAGGATGATAAAAGCGATAAAGAAATGCGATACATCATTTTGCTGTTTGACAAGAAAAAACAGCGCGATCAACAGCAGCAATCGGCGGAATGGCGAGAGCTTGAGCAGAATATTTTTGAGCAGAATGAAAACTCGATAGATCAAGCGCTTTGCCCAGGGCATGGCTGCGAGATTCTGCCGTTCTTCAGGCGTCAAGTAGAATTCATAAATGGAAATAAACTCTCGATTGAGAGAAGTACCGATGCCGGTCTCCTGCAGGTCCTGCCGGATAGTACCAAAGAAATCTTTAAAAAAGCCGTTTTTTTGCATAGGACTCCGTGATGAGGCTGAAAGTCATGACTGCTGAATGTACGTATTTCAATGAAAATGGTTGCAGCTCAATAACGTTTGTTGATCATCGACAGGCGATAACTGAAGCGATGATATTTAATTTATCATGAAACAACAGAAAAGCAAAATGAATTAACGGCGAGACCTCAAAATTTACTTGCAATTTACTCAATGCTTATTTACATTTTATCACTTAATCGATTTCGTATTGATCCAATCCTTCCCATCGCACTTTGTCAAATTATTTCAGGAATTACTGATGCACTCAAACCTTTAGGAGGTCAGGGTGAAACAGAACAGTAAACAACTGTTTCTAATGGTATTTTCGGTTTTTTGTCTGGGAATAACAGCGGGATTCTCAGCCACAACCGGCAAAATCGCCGGCAAAGTGATTGATCAGACAACCGGAGAACCTCTTCCAGGTGCAAACATCCTCATCGTCGGCACGAATTTCGGCGCTGCCGCTGACGCAGAAGGCAATTATTTCATCATCAACCTACCCCCCGGACGTTATAATGTCCAGGCGCGCATGATGGGATATGGAACCGTGGAGACGCAAAACATTTACATTCGCACCAACGCCACCACCACAGTCGACTTTAAACTGAAT
>RPQV01000772.1 GCA_003818595.1 Calditrichota bacterium | reverse complement strand
CATGGGAAATGACGCCGGATACTGGCTTGCTCAGCGTGAACGCCGAATGATCAAACAAAACCGAAATCCCATCACAAAGCTCATGGGCGGGATCGAGGTGCTGGTTGCCGACGATCATCATCGCTGGCGCCTTATCGAAACGATTAACGAGCAGGGGCCTCTGGCAACGGACGTACATCTGATTCCTCTCCCGATTCTAACCGATAAAGCATTGAAGCTGCGGTTGCGAATGACCAAGGGAAATTGGCGCATCGATTGGGCGGCGTTGACAACCATGAGACGTCAGATCGATGCAATACCCCTTCCACCCGTTCAAGCGGAAAAAGAGGGCATTCCGGACACTTTGGCACAACAGGTTTTGACGGATTCCGTTCAAGTCTTGACCACCCTGCCGGGTGATGAATACACCCTCTATTTTCGAACTCCTGGAGGTGCGGATGACTATGAGCTGTTTCTTGAATCTCGCGGCTATTATTTAGAATGGATTCGAGAAGAATGGATCACAGAGGAGAATCCGCGACATCTCCGGCAGATATTTCTTCGCCCCCATGCCGCTCTCAAGCGTCTGGCGCCGGAATTCAAGCGCGTTGAGGCTGAAATGGAGGACCATTTTTGGAGAAGCCGTTATGCCAAGCCATAAAATGATTTTTTATCTGACCCTGATCCTGTTGCTGATCACCAACCGTTGTGCAACATTTTACGCGCCAACCGGGTGGTTGGATGAACCGGAGCAGGTGTCCCAAAGCGTATATGGCGGATGGATTGAAGTGGAGTTCGTCGATTCCGGATTGGTCATGGGTGAATTGATCGCCATTGGTCAAGACTCGCTGTTCATCGCCGACAGTCTGTTCAGAGCCATTCCATTGGCGCAGATCAAAGCAGCAGAACTGATTTTCTATGATTCTCAGTATGGTTTGATGGCTTCCTGGACTTTCCTGGGAACGTTATCGACCCTCTCACACGGCTTCGGCCTCGTTCTCACCGGGCCGCTTTGGGTTCTATTCGGCAGCGCTATTACTTCGGCTCGATCGTGGGAGCCGGTAATCAAATATCCCGATGAACCATGGGAAAAAATATCGTCTTATTCGCGCTTTCCGCAAGGGTTGCCGGCACATATTGATCGGAAAAGAATTGTCATGAAAAAGCCCACGAAATCAACTTGATCAGACTCGAATACTTGATAATTTGAACTACTGACTTGCAAAAAAATAAAGTATATTAAGGGAATAGAGTCACATTCCGCATCATAAAAGGAAACTCCATGAATACTATTTTACGTTCTTTGGGCGCCATTCCTTTCCGACTCATGACCGGCTCGATGTTGATTCTTCCTTGTCTCCCGGTCGCCGATCTTTTTTCTCAGCACATAACTGCATCCTATTTCAGCACAACTCCCGAAGCGAGCCTCTTTTTTCTGAATCCCCGCTGCCTGAGTCCCGCATTCGGCAGCGGAGCGTTGGGAATGCTCAGCAACCCGGCGGGTCTTCATTCCGTCGATGGTCGACAATTCAGCATTGCCTATGCAGGATCAGCGACCTCGACAGGAGAATTTGACCTGGATTTGGTTGATGAATCAGAAATCTATCAGACGATCACGCTGAACACACAAGTGGGCATTTCCGAATCCGGCGGATTATCCGGCATCGGCTATGCGCAGCAATTTGGTCGCTGGAGAGTAGGATTCGGCATCATGCAGGCTCGTCAAGGCGGCATCAACGTCATGGCCAGTGGAGAGGTTGATGCGCAAACCACATTTGATTTTGACAAAGCTCTCACCAGCGAAATTGTCCAGGATTTACCGGTGGATGAACTGCCGATCACCTGGAATGTGGATACGCAGGCCAAACTGAATTTCTCCCTTTCGCCCACAAAATTGTCCCTTGCCATACTGCCGGTGATGAGCGGAATATCCTACAGTTCGCGACACTTTTCCCTCGGCGCCGGTCTTGTCTATTATCGACTGTCATCCAGTCATCAAACCGGGGTTTTGACTTCAGAATTTTCGACAAACACCACCATCGTCGGCACTCCCTACGGCAATGATCCCATTTCCGGTCTCCCGTGGAGCGGATCAATCAATGCTGAATTGGACATCCGCGACAATCCATTAACGGCAACTTATCATTTTGATGTCTCGGGTCATCGTTACGCCCTGATGTTTGGCGGATTGATGAATACCAAGCTCCTGTCGATCGGCGCCTCCTATGCATACGGCTTTAAAGGAACCATCAGCGGAAATTATGACATCACAACGGTGACAACGATAGGTTATCCGCAGGAAAATCTCTTTTCCGACGTCCGACTCGACCTGAGCACATCTCCGGAAGTG
>RPQV01000771.1 GCA_003818595.1 Calditrichota bacterium | reverse complement strand
TGAAGATGCGTCCGCAGGGATTATGAGGATTGCACAACAGATAAAGCCGGGTTGAAGGCGAGATTGCCTTGCGCATATCGTCCAGATCAATCTCCCAGCGATTGCCATTCAGGACCATGGCGCTGGTCTGTAAAATTCGGCTTTGATTGGGCGGGGCACTGAGAAATGGCGGATAAATGGGACGCTGAGTGAGCACCGCATCCGATGCCTTACCGATCGCCCGGCAGACGACATTCAACCCGCATACCAGACCCGGGAGCCAGACGATCCACTCGGGCTCTATTTTCCAGCGATAAAGCGCTGCCATCCGCTCAACGATCACCCGACCAAGTTCCTCAGGAGCGAAAGTATATCCAAAAACACCATGTTCGGCACGTTCTTTTAACGCCTCGACTACCGCCGGCGGAGAGAGAAAATCCATATCCGCCACCCACATGGGCAATATATCCTTGCCTTTGTAAATATCCCATTTCACCGCTAAAGTGGCGCGACGATCGATCAGTGTATCAAAATCAAAAAACGACAGATAGGCCTCCTGCGCTGTTCATCATTCCCGTTCTGCATTGAATAGGGCATCATAGTGCGATGAAGTCTCAAAAATGCCGCCGCTGCGCTGATAAAATTCGTCATCGAGGACAAAGCAGCCGTCAACGATGTCTATCCACTGAGCGCCGTGTGCCGGATGAAAAGATTTCATCCGCTCCCATTCACGATAGTTTTGCGCACCATTGCTTTCCATCAAACCCATCTGCTTCATCCCCGGAAACGTCGTCAATCTCGCAGCAACATTTTTATTCCAATCCGCTAAAACCGGATTGACTGTCAGATCAGCACAAAAACAGGCGATATTATGAATATACGCTGTCTTGGCAATTTTCAACGTCATGCTTAACGTTTTCGCAATCGGTTTTAACGCAAAAGCTGAATAGCCCATCTCGATTCGACGCAGAGCATCGGCATCGGTATGCACGCTTTCATCTGCCGCCACGCGAACAGGTATGTCGGCCACCGATTCTTCCAATTCTTCGGGAAAGGGCTCTTCAAGAAGCGCAATGTGCGGTAGAGCTCCCACTTTGTCGGCATAATCAAGAAACTGAAGGAGAAGTTCCTTGCTCTCATAACGCCCATTGGCATCAAAATAGTAGGGAATCTTGCCATTCAGTGTGTGGGGAGTCTCCAAAGAACCAAGTGCCTTGTGAATTTCCAGCAAACGCGCTTTGTCCTTGGACAACATCTCTTCCTGGGTCCCTGATTGCCCCAACTTTATTTTCATAAAAAAATGACCCTTTTTAATCAGGTTTCCGATCTCTTTCGCTGAAACGCCGTAGGAAATCAATGGTATTGCTGCAACACGATGATGTTTGCAACGTAACGCCGCCTTGAAATCATCGGGAACAAGTTGATCAAAAGTGGTCAGATCATTTTCAGCAGCGTAAAGAAGCCAGGCCGCCAAATCCAAACCAACGAGAGAGTTGAGGACAAACGATCTTTTTAAATCGATATCGCCGGTGACTTTTTGAGCATATTCGGAAATATCATCAAGAATCATATCCAGCAATTCGATGGGCGTGCGAAAATTCAGACCGCAAACATGCTGAAGCGCAAAATCTGTCACCGAGTACATCATGGCATTGGCCGCTGCTTCTGAAAAACCGGCAAAAACTCGAGCATCGGACCACAGTACATTCTGTGTATTCAATCCAATTTTGATGTGTCCTGTTTGACTCGTCACTAAAATGGCGGTCTGCCATATTTCGTTCATTGACCCGCCCTTAAAACCAAAAGGCTTATTCAAAGGTTCGCGCTCAAAATTTGAATCTACGTGGACAATCTCTATATTCATAGTTTTACCTGTTTTGAAAATGATGTTAGCCTTTTTGCGCGTTGTTTTATGATTCCATTCTCATCAACACATTATTCGGCTTTATTTCCTCCTTCAGTTAATCCGGAATTTAGTAACAGCCGTCGCAGTACTGTCAAATCACGGCGCATCACCCGTTTAGTCTCGTCCAGAATTTGATTTTGCGGAACATCTTTCATGATCTCATGAGGCATGGGATATTCAAAATGCATTGAGACGGGTCCATTGAACTGATAGGATTGCAATCGTTTGAAAAAATCGGGGTAATTGCACATCCCCTCTCCAAGAGGCGCCATGATTTCCTGCCAGCGCGCGCCGCTCTTTCCCCAATAAAAATCTTTGACCGCAAGTGAACGCACGTGTCTCTTGAGCAATTCAAGCGCCAATATCCATGAATTGCCCCCTTCGGCCGTTGCGTGCTTTAAATCATATTGGCAGCCTATCCATTCGGGATCAAGGTCTTCCAGGAT
>RPQV01000770.1 GCA_003818595.1 Calditrichota bacterium | reverse complement strand
TTGTGCTCAGTACCAGCTGGAGAAAGTTCCAAATCTGCCGCTTCTTGCGAGGTGCTGTATTCCTTTCTCTTGGAACATGGTGCTGACCGTCACTCGGTGGTGATTGCACTGGGAGGCGGCGTAGTCGGCGACCTCGCCGGGTTTGTCGCTGCCACGTTTATGCGCGGCATTCGGTTTGTCCAAGTGCCGACGACTCTATTATCCCAAGTTGACAGCAGTGTCGGTGGAAAGGTCGGCATCAATCATCGTCTCGGTAAAAATATGATCGGTGCGTTTCATCAGCCTCAGCTTGTACTCATTGATCCGAACTTTTTATCGACATTGCCAATTCGGGAAGTGCGCGCCGGTTGTGCAGAGATCATCAAATATGGCTTTATCCGGGATGCTGACTTTTTTAATCTCGTCAGCGATCGGCTCGAAGAATTGTTTCATTTGAAAGATCAACGTCTTTTAGAGACGGTGTTGTCCACCAGCTGCAGGATCAAGGCGGAGATTGTCAAAAAAGATGAGCGGGAAGCCGGCATCAGAGCCGTTCTCAATTTTGGACATACGGTCGGGCATGCTCTCGAGGCGGTCACTGATTATCGCTATTTTCTCCATGGTGAAGCGGTGGTTTGGGGAATGCAGGCTGCAGTTTTCCTGTCATACCTGGCTGGATTTATATCACGACGTCAAACCGATGGATATAGCTCAATTTTATCGGAATTTCAATGTCCGGCTATTCCAATGAGCTGCACGCGGGCAGGATTGAAAACTGCCATGATGAAGGATAAAAAGAGATCGTCCAAAGGACAACTTTGGATTTTATTGAACAACCTGGGTCAAGCGGAACTTGTCCGCGATGTCGCTGAACGGGATGTGGATGCGGCTTTGGATTTCATACTGCAGCGTGATTAAAATAAACCGGTGATAAGCTATGTATCATATACTCATTATTCATGGGCCCAATTTGAACCTGTTGGGTGAGCGAGAGCCTGAAGTTTATGGCGTCTTTACGCTTGAAGATGTGAACAACGTTGTCCGGGCGCATGCTAAACGGCTGAATGTTCAGGTGACTTTTTTTCAGTCGAATCATGAAGGGGCGCTGATTGATTTTTTGCATGAGCATCGCAAAACCGCGCATGGTGTGGTCATTAATCCCGGTGCGCTGAC
The DNA here is from genome assembly GCA_003818595.1 of Calditrichota bacterium. Taxonomy (GTDB): domain Bacteria; phylum Zhuqueibacterota; class Zhuqueibacteria; order Residuimicrobiales; family Krinioviventaceae; genus Fontimicrobium. Next base: position 1,190 of record RPQV01000770.1, on the reverse strand, counting down.
ACATTACAGTTATGCATTGCGTGATGCCCTCGCGGCAGTCGAGTTGCCTGCTGTTGAAGTGCATTTATCCGATATACAGGCGCGCGAACCCTTTCGAAAAATATCGGTGACCCGTGAGGTCTGCATTGATCAGGTCTGCGGTAAGGGTCAGCAAAGTTATTTGGATGGTCTTGATTTGCTCGTCCGGCATTTGAATGCGGTCAATCAATAGTCTTTCCATTTATCAGTTGATTTTTCGGCGTCGGAGCACTATATTGATGGGCGAAATGGAGAGCGTATGAAAAACGGAGCCGTCGTCGACATCCTTGAAAAATTCGCCAATCTGCTTGAATTCAAAGGGGAGAATCTTTTTAAAATCAATGCTTACCGTCGAGCAGCACGAACAATTGCCGAGTTGGGAGAAGATATCGAAAAAGTGTGGCAGGAGGGCCGTCTTGATCAATTACCGGGAATTGGTGACGCTATCCGTGAAAAAGTGAATCAATTTCTTCTTGAGGGACGGATTCGTCAGTTTGACGAACTTGCCGCTGCTGCACCGCGCGAAATATTTGATTTATTGAGTATTCAGCACTTTGGTCCAAAAACCGCGGCCTTGGCTTTTAAAGAGTTGGGTGTTGAAACTGTGGCGGACTTGCGTCGTGTCCTCGAAGATGGAAGCTTGTCAACTTTGCCCGGAATGGGGCCTAAAAAATGTGAAAATATTCTCAAGAGCCTCAAACTGCACGAATCATCCTCGTCGCAGATTTCCATTGGTTTGGCTGCCGACCTCGTTGCTCGGGTGATGGACCATTTGGAAAAAACTGCATCGGGTCGATTCGGGCGCCTGTCGGCTGCCGGTTCTGTGCGGCGATACAAAGAGACAGTTCATGATATCGATATTTTGGTGGAAGCAGAGGATGGTCGGGAGATCATCAGCGCCTTCGCCCAAATGGATGGAGTGACTCGCGTCTTGGGCGCCGGCGCCACCAAAGGCAGTATTTTGTTGGATGATCGCTTTCAAGTCGATTTACGCGCAGTTCCAAGCGAAAGCTTCGGGGCAGCGCTGCAATATTTTACCGGTTCTCAGGAGCATAATGTTCATCTGCGCGAAATTGCGAAAAAGGCCGGATACAAGGTGAATGAATACGGCATTTTTCATGATGATCAGCGCGTCGGCGGACAATTCGAGGAAGATATCTATCACGTACTGG
>RPQV01000769.1 GCA_003818595.1 Calditrichota bacterium | reverse complement strand
TACCAGCATGGGGAGGTCTATGTCACCGATGACGGCGTCGAGACCGATTTGGATCTGGGCCATTACGAACGATTCATTCAGGCGGACATGACCAAAGATAATAATGCCACTGCCGGGCAGGTGTATGAAACGGTCATCAAGAGAGAGCGCAAGGGGGATTTTTTAGGGAAAACCGTGCAGGTGATCCCGCATATCACTGATGAAATCAAACGAAGGATACTCAGAGTCGGACAAAGCGGAAAGCATGATGTGGTATTCACTGAAGTCGGCGGCACGGTCGGCGATATCGAGAGCCTGCCTTTTTTAGAGGCCATTCGCCAGTTCATCTTGGAGCAGGGTCGTGAAAACGTCATGATCGTTCATCTTACGCTGGTTCCGTATCTCAGCAATTCCGGGGAAATGAAGACCAAACCGACTCAACATTCGGTGATGAAACTGCGCGAGATCGGACTGCAGCCGGATATGCTCCTCTGCCGCACCGATCGACCCTTGGAAACGTCGGATCGCGACAAAATCGCTTTATTTTGTTCTATATCGCCGGAGATGGTGATTGAGGCTCGCGATGCCGAAACGATATATCAGATACCTCTTTTCTATGATAAATATGGGGTGGGCGACAAAGTCGCTTCCCGTTTGGGGCTGGCAATTCGCGAGCCGGATTTGAGCGGCTGGAAGCTTTTCGTCCGCAAAGTGCTCAATCCCACCCAATTTGTCCGCATCGGCATTTGTGGAAAATACACCGAGCTGAAAGACAGCTATAAATCGATCATTGAAGCTTTTGTTCATGCCGGTGTGGATAATGATGCGAAAGTGGAATTGAAATGGCTCGATTCAGAGCTGATGAGCAGCGAAAATGCCGCTGATTTTTTCACCGATATCAATGGGTTGCTGGTGCCGGGCGGATTTGGAGAGAGAGGAAGTGAAGGCAAAATTGCGGCGGTCCAATTCGCGCGCGAAAATTCGTTGCCCTTTTTCGGCATCTGCCTCGGACTGCAATGCGCCATCATTGAATTCGCCCGTCATGTCTGCGGACTGGTAAATGCCAACAGCACCGAGTTCAATAAAAATACTCCAGATCCGGTCATCGATCTCATGGAAACGCAGATTGATGTCACTGAAATGGGAGGGACGATGCGATTGGGCGCGTGGAACTGCAAGTTGAGGAACAGCCGCGCATTCCATGCTTACCAGAAGAACATGATCTCGGAACGGCATCGTCATCGTTATGAGGTCAATAATGCCTACGTGCCGCTTTTGAAAGAGAAAGGCCTGCAAATTGTCGGCATTAACCCGGAAAGCAATCTTGTTGAAGTGATTGAATTGCCCGACCATCCCTGGTTTATCGGCGTCCAATATCATCCGGAGCTCAAGTCCCGTGTTTTGGAAACTCATCCCTTGTTCAGAGAGTTTGTGCGGGCCACGTTGGAGAATAAAATGATGATTCGTGAAACCGAGGTCATGGAGGCTTAGCATGAAGACCGTAAAAATCGGCGACATCCGCATCGGACCGAATCAGCCGATCGCTCTGATTGCCGGACCCTGCGTCATCGAGTCTGAAGAACTGGTGATGCGCACAGCCGAACAGGTTAAAAAAATCGCCGATCGTTTGGGAATGCCGTTTATTTTGAAATCCTCGTTCACCAAAGACAATCGCTCTACCTCGACCAGTTTTCAGGGACCGGGTCTTGATGAAGGATTGCGCATTCTACAGAAGGTGAAAGACCGACTGGGCATTCCGGTGTTGTCAGATATTCACAATGAGTATCAGGCAAAAGCCGCCGGAGAGGTGCTCGATGTGCTGCAGATTCCCGCCTATTTGTCTATGCAGACCAGTATCACCATCGCTGCTGCCCGCACGGGCAAGGCGGTCAATGTGAAAAAGGGTCAATTTCTTGATCCACATGATATGAAGAACGTGGTGCAGAAGATTGAGCAGGAAGGAAACGAGAAAATACTGCTGACGGATCGTGGTACTTTTTTTGGCTATCATAATTTGGTGATTGACATGCGTTCGTTGCCGATCATGCGCAGCCTGGGATATCCGGTTGTGATCGATCCCACGCACGCGATTCGTGTTTACGGAATATCGTCGAGTGATCCCAAGGGCGGGAATCCTGAATTTGTGCCTGCATTAACTCGCGCGGCGGTGGCTGCCGGTTGTGAGGTGGTTTTTATAGAAACTCATCCCAACTGCGCCGAGGCGTTGTGCGATGCTGCGAGCATGTGGCCGTTACAAAAATTGGAAAATCTTCTCATCCAGATCAAAAGAATTGATGAACTTAGAAAAACATTAGAACTTGATGCATCCGTCTGATATGAATTCCCTGCTCCCCTCGAATCTCGTCACGTCCAGAACAGAGGG
>RPQV01000768.1 GCA_003818595.1 Calditrichota bacterium | reverse complement strand
AGTTGGTGATAGAATTCAATAATTTTTTCTTTGGGCAGTAGATTCCGCCAATCAGCGCCCAGGGCGTTATGAAGCGGTCGCTGCATCAGCAGAACAATATCCGCCATTTTTTCAAACAGCGCATCGTCATAGGTTAATCCTTTTGGTAAAGCGAGCATGAGCCCCTGCCGATCGACCATCTGTCGGAACTCTTCCACATATTGGGGGTAATACCGTTCCAAGGCGTTAAAAATGATGCAGTTGGCCTCGCCATGATGAATATGAAACGCCCAACTGATGCCGTACGAGAGGGCATGAACAAGACCGACTTCAGAATAGACAATCGAGTAGCCACCCATCAGCGAGGCGACCATCAAATCAGCATCGCTGCCGTCTTTCAGAAAGACCGAGGTGCAAAGATCGAGCGCCTTGGAGGCAAAGGCGCGGGCGAACTCGTTGATAAAACAGCCGGACAGCGACTCGACGCAGTGAATATAGCAATCCATACCGGTATAAAAACGCTGTGCAGCCGGAACTGTGCTCAACAGTGAAGGATCGAGGAGAATAGAATCATACAAGGAAAAATCGCTGTTGATTCCCTGTTTTTTCAGCGGTCCGGTCAGCACGGCTGTGCGCGACACCTCTGCGCCTGTGCCGGAGATTGTCGGCACACCGATTTTTAAGATACCCGGTTGCGACACCAAATCCCAACCCTGATACTCTTCCGCCTTGCCCTTGTTGGTAAAAATGATGGACAATGCCTTAACCGTATCCAGTGTCGATCCGCCGCCGATGGCGACCAGGACGTCAGGCGTTTTGCCTTGGTGGGCGAGGATGTTTTCGCGCAGTGCATTGACGACGGCTGAGGTGGGCTCATCAGTTGTGTCAAGGTAATGAACGACATCCGACTCGGCGGCGGCGATTATCTCGTTCAATCGGCCATCGGCGAAATAATGATCAATGATATAAACAACATACCCATCCGGTCGACGTTGTTCTTGCAGAGATGCTGACAGCTGTGAGATGGCGCCTGGTGCAAAAACAAGGTTGGGAACGGGTTTGAATATCCTGAATGGAGGTATCATTTATAATCCTTTTAATGTGTTCATGGCAGCATCAACCGATTGGGTCAGGTAAAGAATATCATCGTCGGTCAAATCCGTCCCAAAAGGAAATGAAATCATATTGTCAAAAAAAGCATCAGTGTTTGGGCATTCTGCACGATCATAACCGTTTTTACGGAAAAGATCATAGCGATAGAGTGGATAGTATTGAACGACACATTTGATGCGGTATTTTTGGTAAAGCAACTCGATCAAATCATCGCGAGTTTTGCCGAATGCGCTGCCGTCAAAGCAGGCGGGAAGCAGGTGGAGAGCGGATCGGCAGTTCATGGGGATCTGTTGAAACTTTAATTCGGGATGATGCAGCAATCCCTTGGTGATCTGTTTTTGCATGGCCAACCTCTTTTCAAGCTGCGGCGCCAGCCGTTTCAGAAGCAAAGTCCCGGCAAAGGCTTGAATTTCACCCAGTGCGTAATTATGGGGGATGACTCCGGAGACTGCTTCAATGACGTTGGACATGGCAGGCAACCAGTATTTTTCCTGATGAATGAACGGGCGCTGGCCGATTTTGCGCAGTCCCAAAATTTTCTCCGCATAATCATCATTATGGGTAGTGATCATGCCTCCCTCGCCCAAAGTGGTGATATTCTTTTGGCTGTGAAAGCTGAAGCAGCCAAAATCACCAAAGGTCCCGACAGCACGCCCGTCGCAGAGTGCTCCGGGTGCTTGAGCGCAGTCCTCAACCACATAGAGGCCGTAATCGCGCGCCAAGGACATCAATTCACCCATTTGCACGGGCAAACCATAAAGATGCACCGGTATAATCACTCGAGTTTTCGGTGTGATCTTGCGTTTCACATCAGCCACATCCATCACAAATGTCGCCGGATTGATATCCGCAAAAACCAGACGGCATTTTTTTCTCATGAACGGCAGCGCAGTCGCAGTAAAGGTATGTGCCGGCAGAATCACTTCTTCATTGGGTTCTATGTCGAGTATCATAGCGGTGAGGTCGAGTGCGGCAGTTGCGTTGGCGACGCCGAAAGCATGTTTAACGTTCACGTACTCGGCGAAACGGGTTTCGAACTCTTTCAGATAAGGACCCATGGTCAAGGTTTTAGCACCGGCGATCGCCTCTGCCAGTTGTTGAATTTCCACTGGCGTCAAGCGGGTTTGAATCGCCGGAAAATCAAGCACTAGATCAGTCATAGTCTTCTCTCTGAGGTGAATAGGAATCCTTTTTAATGCGTCTATCTGCCAATTACATCGATTCTTGCAGATATTCTCTCACAATATGAGCGATGTTTTGTGCGGATAAACCGCTGTTTT
>RPQV01000767.1 GCA_003818595.1 Calditrichota bacterium | reverse complement strand
CGGCATCACCATACGCGAGAGCGATATTCCCATCGCTCCTCCGGTCAAAGCCGCGTGTGAGATTTTGGGACTCGATCCGCTTTACGTCGCCAATGACGGCAAACTTCTCGCCCTGGTTGACTCGGCGGATGCTGACCGCATCCTGATGGAAATGAGAAAAGAGCCGCTCGGTCGGGATGCGTGTATAATCGGCGAGGTAACTCCGGCGCCGAAGGGGAGGGTGCTGCTGCAGACGTGCATCGGCGGCAGGCGCATTGTCGACATGCTCTCCGGTGATCAATTGCCCCGAATTTGTTGATCGACGAGGCATCGCCACAAAGGGATTAATCAATTAATTCAGCAGACCAGCGATGGGCAGTCCCTGTTACCCAGATATTTTTTCTTCCCGGTTCGTTTTATTTAATCAAAAAATAAAATCTTGACATGTTTTCTTCGATTTACTATGTTATAAAAAATGATTGTCATTCAATGGAGCTCATCATTTTCGGCGTAAAGGAGGTGAACATCCGGAGAAAATCCTTTCATTATCAAGTCCTGGTATTAACTCACCCTTTAAGGAGGTCGCCATGAAGCTTGTTCATGTAACTCTATCTCTCGTGCTGCTGTTTTGTATTCTGGTTGGAAATCTCTTTGCTGTGACGCCGTTGACCAAAGGCGTCAACCTTGGGGATTGGTTGAGCACCGATGAGGATTATGAAATTCAAACCACCCGTTATCAGCCGGTCGATTTTCAGGACATCAAAGCCTTGGGATTCGATTATGTGCGCATTCTGGTCAATTTCAACACTTCGGGGATGACCGCCGAATATGCGATCAGCCCCATTCAGATGATGTGCCTCGACAACGCAATGATGTGGGCTGAGCAGGCCGGTTTGAAAGTGGTCATCGCCAATGAAGGCGGCGAAATTCTGGATGCCACAGCGACGCAGGTGGCCGAACGTGTTGCGGGCAACTGGAAGGATGTCGCCGGACATTTTGCAGCCAAGGGCAATGATGCGGTACTCTATGAAATCTTTGCCTCGCCGGGTGATTTGGTCAGCGCTGAAAACTGGAACACCGCTGCAGCGGCCATCATTGCCGCTATTCGTCAGGTGGATACCAAACATACGATCATTGTCGGACCGGTGGGATTTTACGCCATCGATCAATTGACCAATCTGCAAAAGTTCAGTGACGACAATGTTCTTTATGCATTTGAGATGAATGAACCGGCGATTTTTACCCGCCAAAATGGGTCCTATCGCGGTGTGACCTATAACACTTCAGTCATTCCTTTTCCCTACAGCGCCGGTCGGATGCCGACGATGAACGGCGCGGATGCCGGAACTCCTTCGGAGGAGGCGTATAACCAATTCCCGACGCAGGGTACAGTGGAATGGGTAAAAGGACGGGTCGATGCGGCCGCTCAGGTGGGCACTGACAAAGGCATGCCGTTATGGTGTGTCTCTATGGGGGTGACTGCCGGAGTGCAATGGGATTGGGGCAAAAGCATTGCTTTTGATGTTCCTGCAGCCGACCGCGCGGCCTGGTTAGATGCGGCGCGTACGCAGATGGAAGCCAAAGGCATCGGCTGGACCTTGACCAATTATCGCGGCAATTACAGTGTTTTTGACCAATATGAGAATGGCACCGAGAATTGGATGAAATCCAGCGTCTATCCCTATGATGTCAATTCTACGATAACCGCGGCGCTGGGATTAACCGCACCCCCTGCGGACAGCTATTCTCCCACTTCGCTGGAAGAGGGCATCGTCCTTTTTGATGATGAATTCAATCCCGTCAGTCGAGTTGGATTTTGGTTGGATGGTGGGTTGGGTGTCGGCTATCCTGACTTTTTTGTCACCGATAATCCGCTGTCGGGCAAATACTGCATGGGTATCTTATATCCGGGTCAGTATAATGCCGTCGATATGTTTTTCTACAAGTATCAGGATATGCTGACGCTGGCGGAAAATGGCTATGTGCTCGACTTTTTCATTCGCTGCGACAACGACGCCGCTCACATTGAGCCGCGGTTCGAAATGACCAACGAGTTCGAAGAAGATCGACCCTGGCGAATGAACAAACACATTGACAATAGTGTCGTTCCTTTTGACGGGGAGTGGCAGCGCGTCACCCTGCCGCTGTTGGCGCAGGACGACCAAGGTGCGTGGGATCCTGATGATAGACTCTGGTACGGCGGTCCCGGCGGGTTGATTGATTGGAGCCGAGTACAGCGTCTGCAGTTTGTTTCTGAAACCGCAGACCAACCCGAAGCTGAAATTTTCATCGACCGCGTGCGCATCGTCGATCCGGTCACTCTGGTGAAAGAACAGGGCGGCATCGTTCCCGGTGAATTGTACCTCGCGGCAGCCTATCCGAATCCGTTCAAT
>RPQV01000766.1 GCA_003818595.1 Calditrichota bacterium | reverse complement strand
TGCGGTGTCAGCGCCAAAAAAACATTTTTACTCTGGCCATTCGATGATTCTCTGATCATGATCCCGGCTTTGGCACTGTCTGTAACTGACTCCCATTTTGAGTTGTGAACAATGATCTCGACATCCCCGGGGATTGTTTGCCGGACATAATAAAACGCATCATTTGTGCCTCCAATGTCCGCGCCGGCAGCATTAATTGTTAAAATGCCCTGTTGGTAGGAGGATAAACCCGTCGTCGCCGGTTCGCCCACAGAGACTTGTCGCCAGTCAGCAGGCAAATCAGACTTGGCGATAAAACCTTCGCTATTTGCCTGAGCCATCAAGTTTGCCGCTCTCTCCTGAATAAACGTTCTCATGCTTGCCACAGCATCGAGCCAACTTTGCAGATCATAAACATCGGGAGGCCTGGCTGTGCCCCATCTTTCAGCCTCAAAAGGAATGGCGTTTCGAATCTGCTCCGTACGAACATCGAGTAAACTGAGCAGAGATTGCTGATTCAAATCATCGGAAAAAAGTTCAAAACAACGTGTTAAAACCGCATTTCTAAACTGCTCATTTTTCTGCAGCTTTTGATAAAGCATTCCCAAAGGATAATCCGACTGGCTCTCGATGACCTCCCACATGTTGATGGAATGAGAGTACCCTTGATAGCCGTTGCCAAAGGAGAATTCAGAATCCCATGGTAAAAAAAACCATTTTCCATTGTTTCGATTGCGCGCGGCGTACCAGTTGTGACGCGGCCAATCATAGTTTTGACAATATAAATTCAGAATGTAAAAATCGATCAAATTGTCAATATTCACCCTTTGTTGAAGGATTTCATAATTGGCCGTGGAACTCAAATCCCTATTGCGATACCAGTTGTATAAACTATTCCAATTGTTCAGATCGCCTTCAACGGCTTCTATTGCATTTTGATCGCTGTCGTCTCCAGGTTTGACGACATCCCAGTCGCCATTTTCACAATAAAAATCAAAAAATTCCTCATCATAGCGTTCCGAAATATTATAGAGCCCCCAATAAGCGCCGTTCAAATAGAGATGAACAAAATCCCCATGCGAGGCAGGATGCCCCATGGTCAGGAAACAGTCGCGAACCAGGGTATCCCGTATATAGGTGGTCAATTCGCGTTCCAAATCGAGCCAATGAATCCAGGCGTCATTGAATCCGGCCCGCAGGATCAGCCGATTGAAATGTCTTTTTCCCGCAGAAGGAATAATGGGATACTCGAGTTGACCGGGACCATATTCAGAGCGGAAATAGAAACGGAACGATTTTTTCGCACTTTTTTCCGGCAATCGCGAGGCGCCGCCATGTATTCGAATGCCCGCATCGGCAGTGTATTCCGGATTCCCGCTCGCTGCAAAATATTCGATTGCAATGGGTCTCTCCCATTCTTCCCCGGAGGCCAAAGGATTCGCATAAATACCCGTCTCCTCATCCCAGAGATGATCAGGATCCGTTGCCAGCGAAATCACCGGTAATTCCAGTAAAGCGACCGGCGCATTGATCAGGTAGGAATGAGTGGAAATACGGCTCGGCTGCAAACCGGATTTGAACGTCGCGGCGCGAAGGATGCATGAGGCATCGATCTGAATTTTCCCGACATAGTGCAGATCTGATTTCGTCGGCTCTGAGCCATCGCAGGTATAATAAATATCAGTCCCTACTTCAGCATCGAGTTCCACTACAATGGATTTAGGGTAAAAACCCGGCGGCAGGGAAATCCGCGGCGGCAGAGCATAGATGGGACCAACCGCGGCTGCATTCTCACCATTGGGGGTTGGATGGCTGAAAATGACAAACTCGTCATCGCCGTCAGTCCGGCGTCCATAAGAGTAGTTTTCGTTGATCAACGGGAAATGGCGTTCATCAATTGTCGTTCCATCCGCTGAAGATAAAATGACCGACTCTCCATCACGATCGAGTTTAAAATTAGTATGGAGTTGAGCTGAGGACTTGGCTTTCCCGGAGCACCAAATGAGCACGAACGATTTCCCCTCGATAACACAGGGAGGAAATTGCCATTTACGGGAATTGTCAGCATCATCGCTGAGGGAATATCCCGATAATTGCAGAGCTTCATTGGTTTCATTGTAGAGTTCAATCCAGTCTGAAAAATCCCCATCGTCATCGGCATTCACCTTGCTGTTCGACGTAACAATTTCATTGATCACCAAAGCATGGACAGGAAAGTTGAATAAAAAAAAGAGCAACAACATGATCCGTTTAATGCACATAAACTACCTTTAATTGAGAAAAGGCAGGCTTGCTAACGCAAACCTGCCGCATCCATCACTTGACCAGTACCATCTTTTTCACCAGTGTGACAGCGTCACATTCTAATTTATAGAGATAAATCCCGCTGTTCACCG
>RPQV01000765.1 GCA_003818595.1 Calditrichota bacterium | reverse complement strand
TTCTTCTTTGAATAATGGTGAAAAGTGGGGTTAAATCTTGTGATTGATCGCAGCTAAAAAATATTTTATTGGGAAAATATTGTTCTTGATAGTTATCTCCTTTTTTGATAGCTTTTGTTAATTTTAATTGTTGAGCAAACGATATAAAAATGGAGGCATTATGATCGAAGGTAGCAAAACGGATGCAATGACTCGAAAATTGCGAATGGGAATGATTGGCGGCGGTCCCGGCGCTTTTATCGGAGAAGTACACCGCAAGGCTGCAAGAATGGACGGCCAAGTGGATATCGTCGGCGGTGCGTTTGATATCGATCCTGCCAAGTCGCATGAAATGGGACGAATTTTAAACCTTGATCCCAAACGCGTATATGACAGCTATGAAAAGCTGATCGAAGGAGAGCTCCGTCTGCGGGCAGAAGAACGCATGGATTTCGTCGCTGTGACCACACCGAACAATTGGCATTACCCCATTGCCAAAGCACTGCTCGAAGCCGGGTTTCACGTGGTTTGCGAAAAACCAATGACAATGGACGTCCCCGAAGCGCTGGCTCTCAAAGATGTGGTTAAAAAAACCAAAAAAGTATTTGCTCTACTTCACAATTACACCGGCTACCCAATGGTCAAGCATGCGCGGTGGATGGTCAAACAGGGCATGCTGGGCAAAATACAAAAGATAGTGGTAGAGTATCCTCAGGATTGGCTGCTGAAACGACTCGAGCTCGAAGGACAAATGCAGGCCACCTGGCGAACAGATCCAAAACAAGCAGGCGCCGGCGGCTGCCTCGGCGATATCGGTACACACGCTGAAAATCTCGCACACTATATCACTGGATTATATATTGATGAATTATGTGCCGATCTGACTTCTTTTGCCAAGGGTAGAGTTCTCGATGACGATGTCAATGTGTTGTTGCGATATGAAAACGGCGCCAAAGGCGTGCTTCATTCGTCACAAATATCCACAGGTCAGGAGAACAACCTGAATATTCGTGTCTGGGGCACGGAAGGCGCGGTTCAATGGTGGCAGGAAAATCCGAACTACCTCTCTTTTTTCCGTCAGGGTGAGCCGGTTCAGATCCTGCGCCGCGGTGCAGGCTATTTGTGTGATGCTGCCAAACGTCATACCCGCATTCCTTCCGGGCATCCGGAAGCGTTTCTTGAAGCATTTGCCAATATTTATCAAAATGCGATCAGCACAATGCGCGCAGCGATCGCAGGGAATAAAGCCACCGAGTTGGAATGTGATTTCCCCGATGTTGATGACGGCTTGATCGGAATGCAGTTCATTGAAACCGTTGTCGCCAGTAATCGCAGTGAAAAGAAATGGGAAAAATTTCATAAATAAGGAGAACATTATGCCGAGACCCTTAACTTTGTTTACCGGCCAATGGGCTGATCTACCGTTGGAAGTGATGTGTCAAAAAGCCGCAGATTTTGGCTACGATGGCCTTGAACTCGCCTGCTGGGGCGATCATTTTGATGTCTTTAAAGGTGCTGAAAGCAAAGCGTATTGTGATGAAAAGCATGCACTATTGGCCAAGTATGGACTCAAAACTTGGGCGATCAGCAACCATTTGGCCGGTCAATTGATCTGTGATCCAAATAATGACAAACGTTCTGACGGTTTTGCACCGGCGGATTGTGCTGGAAATGCTGAAAAGAAACGACAATTCGGCATTAAATCGATGAAAGCGGCAGCAAAAGCGGCTAAAAATTTGGGCGTCAAAGTCGTGCCCGGATTCACTGGATCGCCGATTTGGCAGTATATCTACTCTTTCCCGCCGAATGATTGGGCGGAAATTGAAGCTGGATATGCGCGATTTGCTGAGCTCTTTGTACCGATCCTTGACGAGTTTAAAGCCAATGGCGTCAAGTTCGCATTGGAAGTTCATCCCACAGAGATCGCCTATGATATCCCGACCACTCACAAGACGCTCAAGGCGATCAAGTACCATGAATCATTCGGTTTCAATTTTGATCCCAGTCATCTGCAATGGCAGGGTATCGATCCAGTACGTTTTCTCGATGAGTTCGGTGACCGTGTTTTTCATGTGCACATGAAGGACTGTGTTGTGCTGCTCAACGGGAGCAATGGCATTCTCGGATCGCACCTTAATTTTGGTGAAGCCGGACGCGGATGGGAATTTTGTTCCCTCGGCCGTGGTGATGTGGATTTTGAGGCGATCGTACGCAAGCTCAACAAGCTCGGTTATCATGGACCATTGAGCGTTGAATGGGAAGATCCAAATATGGATCGAGAATTCGGCGCCCGAGACGCCTGCGAATATTTGAAATCTTTGAATTATCCAGTTCCTGCCGGTGTTTTCGACGAGGCATTTACAAAGAAATAATGGCTTAAAAACCCCGGGATAGAAAAC
>RPQV01000764.1 GCA_003818595.1 Calditrichota bacterium | reverse complement strand
ACTCATGCCATGTCACTGCTGTGTTGTCAATCGTACGATGGCCGGCTTTGTTCAGATTGTTCGGGGAGATTGCCGCAATGCAGGCAAGCTCATCCCCATAAATGTATCCTGGATTTTTCTGCAGAAAAAATTGAACATGCGCGTCCCTCTCTCGTCCAGCCGGTATTTCACACATCTCGGGTGACAAGTGATCTTTACTGCCGAAGAATTTGATGACTCCAGACGCCGGATCATAATGATCTTTGAATTTGAATTGACCAATCTGATTTAATAGAGACTGGTAATACGGCGGCGTCGCTGTATGATGAACGGGATAAAACTCTTTGAAAAAAACAGGCAGAAAACGATAGGTACGATAACCCTTGGAGATCAAAAACCAATAGGCCGGGATGTCCGGATGTTCACGGTTCAGGCGCAGGATCATGTGCCCAAAACCTCCGGCCAAAGCACCTGTGCGCCAAAAATCTCGGTGAACGATGGTGTCACCACTGAATAAAAACAGCTGTTGTTGATCATTAAAATGAGTATGCATGATTTTTATAGTCGAAAATCCGCGTATGTGATTTTCTTCATCAGCAAGTACGATGATCCAATCCTTTTCGGACATGTCCCTTAAAAAAATGTCTTTGTGTATGTTGCAGAAATAGCGGCTATGCAGTTCGTACATCGCCGATCGATCTGTTTGCTTGACCAATGGTTGACGAATAATGCTTGTCTTCAGCATGCACGCTCCTATTTTCAAGCGTTATCATTCACTCGATATCCAAAGGTGCACTTGGCAGCTCACAATGCCGCCAATTCCAAGTAAGGGATTCTCGTTTTTTCCAGATTCCGACAGAATTGCCGGCCGTCATCCCAGCTGACAATGTAAACCCTGCTGAAATAACGAATCGCGGAAAATTTCTTCAGCGACTCATTCAGCGGATCTTTTTCATGCAGGCCAATACACAAAAAATGATCATCGCCCGCTTGATAATCATGATAAATCGCTTCCAACAGTTCCGTCAAAATGTCCGGATCATCCTGATCGATGCCGACGAAAGCTGCATAGCGTATCTTCAGCTCTTCACCAGGCGAGGGTAGCGGGCGATAACCTCCTGCAGCAAGTCCGAAATTGATGATTTTTCGATAGTGATGCAAAACTCCCTGATAGGCGATAATCCTCAGCTGCTTGTATTTTGTCTGATCCCATACACCGACAACGCCGACGATTTGGTCCTGCTGGACAGCGATATAAAAATCTGCTGCGGCAAAGTCTCGGGTGCGCTCCGAATGGAAATCATTTTCATCGTAAACCGGGTAAAATTGTCGCTTTGAACCGATTCGGTTGAGAAAAGAGACTATTTCCTGCAGATTAAAATCGTCTCCTTGAGCGATTGAGATATCCTTTCTCTTCCATTTTCTGCGTCTCCGTCGATTAAAGTTGACGGCATAGGTGATATAACGTCCCCAATCCATGTATTGGGGTAATCCAAAACGTGAGGAGGTCAACACCGATTTTGCATAGTCATTTTCATCAATAATCGTCGTGATGTATGCGGGCGTCTCCTGATCAGCGTGGAGTTGGTGCAAAAATCGATAACCAGCGACTAGTGCATATCCCCCGCGAATCTTCGGTAAAGAGCGTAAACCGCTGAGATAACCGAACATCGACGGATGACCATTGATGTACATCGGTCTTAGACTGCGGCAACCATAACCAACCACCTCGTCATCCTGAATCCCGGCAATCGTCTGATGTTTTATCCCCTGAATCCCGGCGCCGTGAAAATAATCAGGCTCACGCCGATAAGAGAGAACAATACGGCCGGGCATGTGAATGGCGGAGGTGACAAATCGCAGTCCGGCATTGTGGGATTGATCTGCAACGACGAATTTCATTACTTTTCCGCATCATCAACGCCGAGCGGCAATTGCTGTCGGAGATTCACATCCCGCCTGCTGGCAAAATTTTGATAGAAAAACAAAATGGTCATGAAAAGATTCTTACAGTTTGCCTTCAAATCCAGGCTCCGTCTAATGACTGAAAACGGATGATAAAAGAGCCGCCGATAATGGAAGCATAAATCGGTCACCTGTTGCGCCGTCAGTTTTTTGGGCTCAAAGGCCAATTCGCCGAATCTGTATTTTTCAGACAACCACCATGCAGCATATCTCAGCCTGTTTTCTCTGCCGAGCCGCTCATATAGCGGCGTCCCCGGAAAGGGCACCAGATGGTTGAATGCCGCGAAAAATAATTTGGATTTTTGGACAAAACGCCAAGTTTGGACAAAACTGTCCTCAGTGTCGTCATCATAGCCGAAAACAAAGGTGCCGTACACACTCATGCCAAATGCACGAAATCGTTCCACTGCGCGGTCATAGTCTTTGGCGCCGTT
>RPQV01000763.1 GCA_003818595.1 Calditrichota bacterium | reverse complement strand
TAATTCCCCTCTGCTACCAGCACCACATCGCCCGCTGCCGCCGCGTTGATGCCTGCCTGAATGGTCGGTTGATCAGCGGGAACGTTGATCGTCGTCGCCGACACGTTGGTCGATAGAACGACCAAAGGGATCAGAAATAGTAAATGACGAACCATAATACACCTCGCTTGCTAAAACTCCCTGACATGCATGAAAACACCTCTGCAAGATCAAGTTAACAAACAAGCAGTGCTTTTTCTATCTCCCCTGTATCAAAGATTTGTCGTAATGTAACATCAATGGAATTTTGATGCATATTTCGACGGTAATTCTCCGAATTGGCGTCGAAAACTGGAAGTGAAATAAGAGAGACTTTTAAATCCCACCCCAAAAGCAACTTCGGTTACGCTGCCCCCACCTTGACGCAGCAATACCGCCGCCCGCTGCAAACGGAATCGACGGATGAAATCGGTCGTCGATTGACCAGTGAGCGCATGCAGCTTGCGGTGCAACTGCATTCTGCTCAGACCCACTCTCCTGGACAATTGAGAGACGTTAAAATCATCATCCCCCATATTCTGCTCCAATACCTCGAGCAGACGTTTGACGAATTTCAGGTCCATTGGCGTCACGGCAATGTCATCCGGCTGAAGCAACACGGCGCGACTAAATCGCTCGCGCAGGCGTTGACGCAGAGCGATCAGATTTTTCACCCGCACCCGCAGTTCTTTCGCCTCGAAGGGTTTGATGAGATAATCATCCGCCCCCAGTTCCAAGCCTTTGATTTTACTTTCAAGGGAGGCACGGGCGGTCAGGAGAATGATGGGAATATGAGAGGTGCGTTCATCGGATTTCAACAGTCGACACAGTTCAAATCCGTCCATTTTGGGCATCATCACGTCGCAGATGATCAAGTCCGGAATTCTATCGACAGCGTTTTGTTTTCCCTCCTCGCCATCCCCCGCCTCCAACATCTGATAATTGTCGACAAGGCAGTCCCGCATGTAGAGCCGCATATCCCAGTTGTCTTCGATCAGCAGAATGATCGGCAAAGTACGATCATGAGATTTTATTTTATCTTTTCGTTCACCGAGCAGGCAAGGCTCAACAGCTGATAATTCGTCGTCCGAATCCTGAACGAATTTTTCTGAAATTATTTCCTCCGGTTTCAAGTGCTCTTTTCCCAACGGAAGGAATACAGTAAAAACAGTACCTTTTTTCAGTTCACTCTGTACGGAAATTTTTCCACGATGCAGTCCCACCAGTTCTTTGGTCAGCGCCAAACCGATGCCGCTTCCCTCAAAGGCACGGGTATGGGAATCATCCACCTGATAAAAGCGATCAAATATTTTGTCCAGTCGGTCGGGCGGAATACCGATGCCGGTATCAGAAACGGTAATCTGAAGAACTTGATCGCCTGAATGCTCACCGCTCAAGTGCAGATCATTGGCGACTGCTTCATTTATGCGAATACTTCCGCCTGTCGGTGTAAATTTGACGGCGTTGGACAACAAATTGTAGAAAATATTCTCCATCTTTTCGACATCGACATAGGCAAAGATCGTTTTCGGCTGTGCATTGAACTGCAGATCAATACCCTTCATCTTTAGCTGAGATTCAAAACTCTGAACGATGCGGTTGAGCAGCACCACCACATTTTCATAGCGTGCGAGCAGCGTCATTTTGCCGGCTTCGATTTTGGACAAATCCAAAAGCTGATTGATGAGCCGCTGCAGCCTGCGCGCATTGCGTTGCATCATGTCGAGTTCCTGCTTTATGGCGTAATCGTCTATTTTTTCAATCATGCTGCTCAAAGGTCCTAAAATCAATGTCAGCGGAGTACGGAATTCATGCGAGATATTGGCAAAAAAGCGCGATTTCAGGCTGTCCATTTCGTGCAGCTTTTGCGATTCGAGACGCTGCATCGTCAATTCATGTCTGATATGCACCCGTTTAAGCTGAAGTCTCCATGTACTGATAAGAATCGCCAGGATGACGAATCCATAAATAAAATATGCCCACAGAGTTAGCCACCATGGTGGAATAATGGTAATGCGTACCGCCGTACCTGTTTCATTCCAGACGCCGTCATTATTGGCGCCTTTGACGCGAAAAGTATAGTGGCCGGAAGAAAGCCTGGTATATGTCGCAAAGCGTCGGGAAGCATCGGTGTAAACCCAGTCCGGATCAATCCCTTCCATTTTATAGGCATATTTATTTTGTTCAGGATGGGTAAAATCCAACGCGGCAAATTCAAAGGAGAAAACATCCTGATCATGTGCTAAAATGATCTCTGATGTCTCGGTGATTGTTTTTTTCAGCGGCGATTTTTCGCCCGGCGTCACTGACTTGTTGAACAACAGAAAATCGGTGATGACAATTGATGGAATATGGCTGTTCTCTCGGATGCTGTCC
>RPQV01000762.1 GCA_003818595.1 Calditrichota bacterium | reverse complement strand
TGCCTGTTTGCTCGGTGAAATTTCGGACACATCAAAAAAGGGGCCGATCGCATCAAGCGGATGAGAGGCATCAGAAAAATAGTAAATCTTTTTGGGCTGCCAAGCCTGCAATCCTTCACCGAATTGAGAAATATCATAGTACTCTCGGGGCATGGCCATCTGAGCCGGGAAAATCGTAGGATCAGCCGCCCAATCAAAAGCTTCCGTGGCAATGACGCCCGCTGCCTGATGATCGCCATGGTTTTCTCCGGCAACATAATGGGGCAGCCACGTTATGATTACTTCCGGTCGAGTCAATCGAATGAGGCGAATAATTTGTTCAAGTATTTTTCCATGCCCCCAGCGCTGCAAGGAGTTAAAAACACTCTGGCTTGGCGTATCAAGACCATCGAGAAACCATACATTTTCAATGCCCAAGACAGCATTCGACCGCCGACCTTCAATCTCGCGAACGGCGGCCAAAGCCTGGGATTGTTCCCGAGAATAAGAGTTGCCGCCGCCGCTGCCGCGATTGCAATAGACTACAGCGACCTTTCGCTTATCATCAAAAATAATCTTGGCCAGCAAAGAGGCCACCGCGGTTTCATCATCCGGATGAGCGACGATCAACAAAATATCAGTTTTATATCGCTGATCCGGCTCCGGCAATGGAGGCGCTTTCTTTATCTGTGCCGGTAATGAAATGGCAACGAGGACGAAAAGAAAGATAGATCGTAAGAAATGAGTTCTCATCATGCACCAGGTTTATTATCAATTGTACACATTCGCATTAGACCACTGTAAAACCATGAAATACCTGCACCTCGTTGATGCTCAAATGTAGATTCAATAAAGAGAGATTTTCCATTTTATCGGAGATTACCTCTTCGCCGCTAAAGACTTCACGCAGGGAAGATAAATTCGGAATGGGCAGCGTGATTCCCGCCTGCACAGGATTCGATTCCAAGTTGCGGACGATAATCATCACCTCTTTCGTTTTTTCATATTTTAATACATCAACGCGAATTTTTATATCTCCGATCACCGAGGGTCTCTCGATGGATGTCGACATTTGAACCAAGCCTGCAAGAAAATCAAAATTCATATTCAAGTTATGCCTGATGGCCGGCAATGCGAGATATGTGCCGAAAAGTACGGCTGTGCCTTTTCCAAATTTTGCTCTCACAATAGCAGGTTCACCGTTCTGATATTTTGCCACCGGAACTGCATTTTCGATAAAAAATGTCGCTTGCACAAGGCTGCCATAAAGAGTAGAACCCTGCGCACAATAGGGAACATCGGTTGTCAATTCAATTTTAACCCGATCGGAAATCCCATCAACCACTGACTGCCGCGCACCGAAAATCTGAGCCATATCTCCACCAGGCACTGTGGTATAATGACGACCTCTCTCGACATCCCAGGCAGCACAAAAACTTTCGGCGATTAAAATACCGCCCTCCTCGACCCAATTACGTAAAGCAATGATCTCTTTTTTCGACAGCCAGTATGAGAACGGCAGACAAATGACGTCATATCCCGACAGCAGACCTGTTTCGAATTCGTCGGGGTGAATAAAATCCACATTAAAATTGCGGTCATATAACGCTTTATGAAAACCCATCAATGAATCGGTTGCATTTTTCTCATTGCCGGTTGCGGTCCACACAAAAATCTGGTTCTCCGGAGAATAGAGAATGGCGACTCGAGCCTGCACTGGTCGTGCATGCGTCATAAATTCACCAAATCGTTGGAGCATCTGCCCGGTTTCTGCAAATGCTTCAAGCCAGGGGGTTGCGGAGCCGTCAAGGTGAGTAAGCCCCCAGGTCGGCGCTTCTCGGCCGAGAATTTCGGGGCGATATTGCCAAAAAATAAAGCCTTTTAAATTACCCGCTGCACCGCTAAAAATAAACCGTTTAACATCATTGGCATCGATCACACGAGGCAGGTCCAGGGTATATCCCGGCAACATCAGCATCTCGGCAGAGATCACCGGTTTGCCCTTGGCACAGGATCGGAGGACATCGATCATCATCGGATCGTCCATTTGTGTGAAACCGTGTAAATGACCAAAACGTCCAACATTCCACGGATCGTTGGCTGTGGAAGTGACGGGAAATCCCCGAATGAAAACATGATGACACATCAGCGGATGTCTGCTGCCGTCTTCACGTTCTGCAATGTCAAAACGACGTCTGACATTTTCGCCCAATGCGTGAACAAAAAACATGCGCCAATCGACCATATCATTAAAGGTGTTGCGCGTCTTCGGAACTTCAATATCCTGGAAAGAGTGATAATTACGATTCCAGGCGACATTCAAGTGCGAGATGGTCTCATATTTGTTCTGCAACCATATTTTAAATTTTTCGACACAGTGATCACAGTAACACAGCATATCCCCCATGCGCATTGCATCGTCTG
>RPQV01000761.1 GCA_003818595.1 Calditrichota bacterium | reverse complement strand
TTTATTGCGCTTGCTGACGCTGGGCAAGCGTATCGTGATGTCGCCCTCAGCGGCCGATCTGGAGGAGAAAAAGGCGAGCATTCCTTCCCCCTGACCGAATGTGGTGAAGACGACTTCCGCTTCGGGGACATCTGTTTTGATAATGTCGTTGACCTGTTGGATGGTGCTTTGCATTTCCTCGAGACTGATTCCAGGCGTTCGATCTACGGCAATCGACACATAGCCGTCGTCACCCTCGGGGAAGAATTCTCCGCCGCGGCCGAACAGAATCACCATAGAAAGTACAAATAATCCAGCCGTTACCCACAGAACCAGTTTACGATGAGCAAGCGACCATCGCAACTGCTTTTGATACCAATCGCGCATATTGTCAATGGAGGTTCCGATTCTATTTCCAAAACGGGAGAGGAATCCGTTTTTGCGGTTTTTCGTTTCGGGATTGACCTGAAGAAAATGGGTGGCGAGCAGTGGTATCAGTGTCAGCGCCACCAAAAGGGAAATGAATAATGAAAAACATATGGTCAGCACCATTTCTCGGAACATCTGCCCGGCCAAGCCGGGCACAAAAAGCACCGGCACAAAGACTGCAATGGTGGTCAACGTCGATGCGGTGATCGCCATTCCCACCTCGGATGCGCCCTTGTCCGCTGCCTGCGCCGGTTTTTCACCTTCCTCATGCAATCGGAAGATACTTTCCAACACCACGATGGAATTGTCCACCAACATGCCGATAGCCAAGGCCAATCCCGCCATGGAGATGATGTTGAGGGTCAATCCCGCCTGATCCATCACCGCAAATGTGGTGATCACGGAAACCGGTATGGATACTGCGATGATGAGCGAACTGCGCAAATTGCGCAAAAAGAACAGCAGCACGAGAACGGTCAATATGACCGCTTGAATGGCAGTGCTGCCTAAATTGGACATGGATTGGCGAATGAACGTCGAGGTATCGAAAAAGGTTTCGATTTTAATACCCTTGGGTATCTCGGATTCGATCTGCGGCAGGGCATTGATGACCCGCTTACAGACCTGAACCGTATTGGCATCAGACTGACGCTGCAGCCACAGCATTACAGAAGGCTTGCCGTTCGCCCAAATGCGCTGCCGTTCCTCCTTGAAACCGTCCTGCACCGTGGCCACGTCTTTCACCAGGATATTGGTTCCGTTCATGGACATGATGCTGGTATTTTCAATCTGCTCGATGCTCTGGTATTCGCCGGTGGTTTGAATGGTGAATTCCTGTTGTTTGTTCTCTATGAATCCCGAGGGAATCTGGAGATTATTCATGCGCAGCGCTTGTTCCACCTGCTGAATGGAGATATTCACGGCGCGCAGGCGCAGCGGATCGACCATCACTTTGATTTCGCGCGCCATGCCTCCGCCGGTCATGGCCGAGGCAACGCCGGGAATGCGTTCCATGCGCGGTTCGATTTCATGTTCGGATATTTTGCGCAGTTCTGCCGGCCCCAGAACGTCCGAGGTGACGGCGAAATAGAGAATCGGCTGCATGGAGGGATTGAATGCAAAGACCAGCGGTTCCATGACGTCGTCAGGCAGAGCATCGCGTGCAAATTCCAAATTGTTGCGCACGTCAATTTCCGCTTGATTCATGTCCGTGCCCCAGTCGAATTCCAGGAGCACGAGGGAGAGGCTCTGAGCGGACTGAGAAGTGATGCGCTTGATGTTTTCTGTGGTGGCGACGGTTTCTTCAAGCGGTCGAGTAACCACAGTTTCCATATCAAATGGCCCGACGCCGGTGTATTGCGAAATAATGGCAATCATCGGAAATTCAAGCTTGGGATAGAGATCCAGCTTGAGTCGCGCCAAAGAAAATAGTCCAAATCCGACGGCGATGAGATAAATCATCGCGAATGTGACGCCTCGTCGTATGGCGACCTGAGCCATTTTCATGATTAAATCTCCTCTTCGATGACTGTGACCGCTGCGCCGTCGCGCAGGTTGTTTTGCCCTTTAACGACCAGTTTTTCGCCGATCACGATTCCGCTGTTGACAGCGATGGAGACGTGATTGACATAATTAATGTTTAATTCGCGTTGAATTGCCTTTTCACCCTCAACTACGTAAACCATATATTTTTTAATCACTTCATCACGCCCATTGATGCGCTGCAGCGACGTGTTTTCAAGGGTGGCAGACCTGGGGACGGTGATAATGTTATCCAGAATGCCGGTGACGACGGTGACTTGAGCGAACATTCCGGGCTTTAGTTCTTTTTCGGCGTTATCCACCAGAACTTCGACTCGAGCCATTCGGGTCAGAGGATCGAGGATCGGGCTGATCTCCACGACTTTTCCTTCAAAAACTTTGTCGGTAAAGCTTTTCACTTTTATCAAACTGTTTTGTCCCTTTTTAACTCTTCCTAGATCAGTCTCGGTGACATC
>RPQV01000760.1 GCA_003818595.1 Calditrichota bacterium | reverse complement strand
GGGCGTCGACAGCCTGCCGCCCAGCGCGCCGACGTCGCTGCGCGTCACCTGGGCGGAGCCCACTTCTCTGCAACTGACTTGGTCGCCGTCGATCGACGATAGTCGCGTGACCGGCTATCGGGTGTCGATGAACAGTGTCTTCAACCGTTTCACCCGCATCCCAACGGTCGATATCACGGGTTTGAATCCGGAGCAGCAGGCACAATTTCAGATCGTGGCTGTCGATCCGGCGGGCAATCTCTCCGAACCGGCCAATATCACAGCGCAGACAACAGCTCTGAATGCGCGGGCGCCTGTTTCGCTGAATTGGCGCCTGGGGACGCAATCATTCGGCGCAGCCTACGGATTCACCAATGAGGATCGACTGATTGAAACCGCCCGCGCCGTGCGCGCCATGGGTTCGAACATTTTTAAATTTTCTCTTTCCGGCGACGGGACATTAGCCGAACGCATCAGCCGCGAGCCCTTTCGCACGGTGCTCGATATGGATTTTTCCCATTATCATATGTGGGTATACGGTCCCTCTAACTGGTACGACGGTCAAACGGCGGATGAAGGAGAGACGGAGTATCGCGCAGTCAAGGATTTGGCAAAAGCTTTGTTGCTGAAATACAAAGGATCGGGTAAAACCTTTTATCTGGGCCATTGGGAAGGCGATTGGCATTTGGTCAATGATCCCGGACATGAATATGACACCTATCGCAACCCCCTGCCCGCGGCGCGGGTCGAGGGCATGATCGACTGGCTGAATGCGCGCCAGGATGCAGTTGAAGACGCCCGTCGGGATGTCCCCGACTCGGATGTGCAGATCTATCAGTACACTGAAGTGAATCTGGTGAAGAAATCGCTCTCAGGCTATCCCAGCCTGACCACCGAGGTACTGCCGTACACACGCGTCGATTATGTCAGTTATTCCTCCTACGACGCCATCGGTTATACTCGATATCAGGATGTTTTCAACAGTCTGCAGCAGATGATCCGCTTCATCGAGAACCATCTGCCGGCAAAAGAAGGGCTTCTCGGAAGCAGGATATGGATCGGCGAATATGGTTATCCTTTTGGCCGCAGCGGCGGTGCTTCGAGTCCGCAGGATCAGGATGCGCGCAGCCGTAACGTCATGCGCGCCGGGCTGGAGCTTGGTTGTCCCTTTGTTTTGTACTGGGAGATGTACAATAATGAAGTCGTCAATGGCGTGCAGAACGGCTTTTGGATGATCAACGATCGGGGGGAAAAGCAGCCCGTCTATTATACACATCGCGATTATTATGCTGCCGCCCGCAGATTATGGATAAATTTTGTGGCCATTCACGAACGTCCGCCTGATGAAGCCGAATCACGCCGACTTTTACTGGATGCACTGGAGGGGAAAACAGCAGTCGTCGGCAGAGAGGATAAAATGCCGTCCGCCTTGCACCTTTCGGCGTATCCGAATCCGTTCAATCTGGAAACCCGTTTTCAAGTCGAATTGCCGCATGATGGTCGGCTGCGGATTGAGGTGTTCGATCTGTTGGGCCGTCGCATTCGGCAGCTGTTCGATCAGCACGTTATTGCGGATTCTTTCTCGCTGACCTGGGACGGCAGAGATGAAAACGGCGGCCTTTGTGCGGCGGGACTCTATTTTGCGGTGGTGCGGCTTGACCATGTCGAATCGGTGATCAAGGTGATGTTGTTGAAATAACGCGCAGACAAAATACCAAAACCCTCCTTTGCGCCTCTTGCGCCTCTTTGCGTCTTGGCGTCTTTGCGTGAGATTTCTTGGCCAATTCACGCAAAGTCGCAAAAACGCAAAGACCTCGCACAGAGACACGGAGAATAAAATAATGATTATTTCACTGTGGTCTCTGTGTCTTTGTGTCTCCGTGCGAGGGCAATCTTTGCGATCTCTGCATGATCTCTGCGTGAGATTTCTTCCCGAGGCGCAAAGGAACGCGATGAAAATTGAATGGGATTCCCCCCCTGTTCGGATATGCGCGACCCGGTCCCCAAGTGAGCGGGTTGCACTGGCTCCTCACCCCACTCGTTTCTTTAATGCATACTATGTGCCGTATTTGATCGCGTAGGCCAATCCATTGATTTATTTCAGATTAACCATACAATCACGACCTTGTTTCTCCGGTTGCGGTTGATCTTCTGCAACGCGATTGAGCGCTCCTGTTGTCTTTGTGCAACATGAAGAGCGGACTATGCCGCGGGAAAAAAATATTGGCATTCGCTCCTGAAATCACTATAATAATGGAAAAAGTGGAGGATCATCATGAAACTGCTCAAGATCATCGGCGCTCTGCTGATATTGCTGATTCTCGTCGGCGCCGCCATCATCCTTTATCAAATTCGCGATCGACATCCGGGATTTGACTTGGATTTGACCCTGCCTGCCGTAAATGCCGGCTCAGCCGGCATCATCAAG
>RPQV01000759.1 GCA_003818595.1 Calditrichota bacterium | reverse complement strand
TTAAATTCTCTGCGTCTCCGTGTCTCCGTGCGAGGCGGGAAACAAGGCAGTCCTGCTTATATTTTCATCAGGATGCGAATTTTCTGCTTCCCCGAATTGTCGGCAGAATTCTCAATCCGTGTCCATCCGTGGCTCATGACTCATTCTTTCGGACGCGCCACCTCGACCAACGGTTTTTTCCCCTTTTTGCCGCGATTAAAATGCTTGAGAATCATCTCCGCCTCGCGGAACGGGACGGTCATGAATGAAAACTCTTCCTGAATGCGTATTTCCTGGATTTTCTTCGGCGGGATATGGGTCTCTTCGGTGATCATGCGGATGAGCTTTTTAGGCGTCATCTGATCCTTGTGGCCGCGGGCGATGAACAACCGCGTCTGTCCTCCATGCGGCTTTGGTTGTTCGCTGCGTAGTTCATTATAATGGGCAGGATCCAGTTCTTCCTCGAACGCGTATTTGAGAACCGCCGCCAGCACCAGCTCGGCATCATTGCCCCGCAACAGATCCTGCGCCAAAGGCACATAATCAGTGAGGTCATCGAGCACTGCCATGTTCTCCACTTCGGTCTGAATGCGCACCTGTTTGGCTTCGATGATCTCTTTGATCTGCGGCAGTTTTTCGCGGCGGATTTTGGCTTTGGTTTTGCGTTCAATGATGAGCAGCTTTTTTTCTTCAGAAGGGGTGATGAACGTGACCGCAGTTCCCTCTTTGCCGGCGCGTCCGGTACGGCCGATGCGGTGCACGTAGGCTTCAGGATCATGCGGCAGACTGAAATTGATCACATGGGTCAAATCGCTGACATCAATACCACGGGCGGCGACATCGGTGGCAACCAGTATGTTCACCCATCGCTTTTTAAATTTGTTCATCACTTTTTCGCGCTGAATCTGGGACAAATCCCCATGCAGCGCTTCGGCATCATATCCGCGGTCAAGAAGACGATGAGCGATCTGATCGGAATCATTTTTGGTGCGGCAAAAAATGAGCCCGTAAAAATCTTCCACATAATCAATGATGCGGCACAAGGCTTCAAATTTGTTGGCTTCAGAAACCTGAAAATAAATCTGATCGGTCTGTTCAACCGTCAACTGCTGATCCTGCACCTTGATCATTTCATAAGGACCCATCTGCGTCTTGGCTATTTGCAGAATCTCCGCCGGCATGGTGGCGGAAAAAAGCAGGTTGCGTTTATCGGTATTGGTGTATTTCAAAATCTCCTGAACATCTTCCAGAAAGCCCATGTTGAGCATTTCATCCGCTTCATCCAGGATAAAATAATCGAGATGATCAATCTTGAGCGTCTTGCGCCGCAGATGATCCATGATCCGCCCGGGGGTGCCCACGACAATATGCACGCCTTCGCGCAGATGACGCATCTGCAGTTCCATCGACTGCCCGCCATAAACCGGCGCGATTTTGAGTTTTTTCTTTCCCCTCATCGATGCCAATTCCTCCGCCACCTGGATCGTCAATTCGCGGGTAGGCGTGAGGACGATGGCTTTGACTTCATGGGCGCTGGGATTGATTCTTTCTAATAACGGCAGTCCAAACGCGGCGGTCTTGCCGGTGCCGGTCTGCGCCTGACCGACGATGTCTTTATCACTGTGAAGCAGTAACGGAATCACTTTTTCCTGAATGGGCGTCGGCTCTTCAAAGCCCTTGTGCTTGATCGTCTTGAGCGTTTCCTCGGAGAGCCCGAGAACGCGAAAACTTTCTAAATCTGACATGTTTATCTCTTATCATTGTGAATAAATCAGTAAAAATTTAAAAACGTTAAATTTACAAATATTTTCCCTAAAATCCTATTGAGAACTTTACATCACAGGGTCAATTGTCGTTGGTCCCAAGCTCCCCGATCTTTGTGAAATATTCATCTCATCTTTAGGGCGAATTCACGCAGAGTCGCAAAGGCGCAAAGGTACGCAAAGGGGGTTTTTAGTCCGAGCAGTTTGGCCGGTTTCTGGTTCAGGAAAGGAGAAATACCAAGATTGCTCTCGCACACAGACAAACAACAAGGAATTCTTTATACATTTGCGAATCGCCCTTCTTTGCGTTCCTTTGCGCCTTTGCGACTTTGCATGCATCAGATATTTCGACTCGGACGATTTCACACCAAGGCACAAAAATCAACGATTTGTAAAAATAACAACGGTTAAATAATTCTTGACTTGGGTCTTGTTTATCATTATTATAAATTAAGCGGGTCATTGATCCTTTCGGCCGAATGGTAAAAGATGTTGTTGAACTACCCGAATCAGGGGGAATTGTCGTGAAAAAGGACAACCTGATTTTACCGCCTCCCTTTGCAGCAGAAAATAAACCGCCGCCGATAGAAATCCCTGCATGCCCAGGCGTTTCTTCGCCGCCCAAGCTGCTCGATCAGGTACGAAATCTCCTTCGCATAATGCATTACAGCT
>RPQV01000758.1 GCA_003818595.1 Calditrichota bacterium | reverse complement strand
TCATATTTTTGGGATATGATGGAGCAGGCTGAAATGATTAGAGACAGCTTTTTCGCAGATGATGGCTCAGAACTGCGTTTTACCCTTAAACCCATTCCTCCGCAGAGGATCGGCACCACTCCCCCAACTGTGCAAAGCATCACTATTGCCATCAATGGCGAGAGGGATTTATGGAATATGGGGTATACTGCAGGGAAGGAGTTCAGCTGGCCTGGAAACCGCTCCAATCAAGGCGCCAGCATTACCGTGAACACCAATCAAGGCAACCTGACTGATTTGAAGGAAGAAGGTCAATGGGCTTGGTTTCGTCTATTGAAACGCGCAAATATCAGACGAATTGACACGTACTTTGAGCTCACTTGGCCATTGAACAAAGGCAGTTATCAACTGTTGATCCGTTACCAAATGGAAACCCAGAGCTCCAAGAATCCCTTCCACGATTTGAACAGCATATTTTCATATCATTGTCCCGAAACCCTGGACCGTAATTAGGAAAGAAACATTGGTGGCTCAATTGAAATTAACAACAGCATACTTCGGCAAACTACAACGATACGGAGATTTTATTCAATTCGGAGAATCTAACCAGGATTTTGAACGGTTTGAACAGTGGATGCAGGAAGGTTTAAGCCTTTGCCAAAAGCGATTTGACAACGATTATCAAAAGTTTTTTGATATTTCACCCGACATCACCTTTTTCTATCATGAAGGAGCAACTCTTTTCTCGGGCAAATGGCGACCCAGCCGCGATGAGATCGGTCGCCGTTATCCCTTTATGGTATACGGTAAAATTGATGAAACGGAGCTGACAACTCTCCCAGTTGTTGAACAACTGCTGCTATTTTCGCCACTACTCCGGCAAGCGGGGCAATGGCTTGACAGCGCTCTCTCCGGCGCGCAAAAGGATGAGATCAGTCGATCACTCGCCTTGTTCTCACAACAGGAATTCTCGACCATGTCCGCTGCAGATCACTATTTGGCATTTAAAAGGACAACACTGATTGGCGATTTTTTCCGCGCCTACAATGAAAAATTTGGACAAGGTTTTCGTTTAAATATGCTGAAATGTTTCAAGTTGAACCTGTTGAACATTCCGCAGCCGGAACGGCAGAATATCGGCTTTGGATTCAAAATCCCACTTTGCCAACGCAGCATCATGCCTGAAATGGCTGTTGCCTTTTTTGTCGAAATGATCAACCGCATTGGTGAGAACTTTATTCAAAAGCTCTACTTTTTTATTGCCGAGAACCAACAGGAGCAATCGGTCAACGCCTATATTTTCTTTATCAAACCGCCGATTCAACTATTCTTGAATTTTTTAAATGCCAGTCTTGAAATAGATGCCATTGAAGATGTTGTCAATGCACATCTCTACGCCGATTCTGCTGTCCTTGACGAACGACAAATTGACATATTCAATTCGGATCAGCTGGCATTGGACAGTTGTTTATAAGATAATTCTCCAGCCATTAGATCCGACTAAAAAAGCAGCATTAAAAGGAATGAAAGTTATTGCTCAAATAGATTTTTGGGAACAAATGGTTTAAATCAGCGACATCTCCGTTTATAATAAAGGGAGGATTCAAAACTGTGACGACTTTTGGCACGTCAAGCGAAACCATTATCGAAGATGATCAAAATAAAGAGCAGGAATTGAGCAGTTCTTCCTCGGGGACGGACGATTCTCCTTCCAATCAGTCATCAGGTAATTCTGTAGAAACAGGTTCTAATGCCGCTGAATCCGCAACGATCGCGCTTGATGCAGAAGCAGCAGTCAGCGATAAAACCATAGACAATAGCATTTTGATTGAGCCAACTGAGGAAAAACTAGATGTTCCCGATGAAGTTGCAGAGCTGGTTGAAAAAATCAGCGGCCGCAGCGCTGTGGGAATCGATATAGAATCGAGCGATAATGATGAAGCCATTTCTCTGATGATGGATTTGGAAGGAGAAATGGAGAAACGCAGGGACAATGTGTACGAAAACTGCGTCAAATGGGCCAAATCCATCTTGATAAAGCATTCCAAAAACCTTAATGTCGCCGTATGGCTTGCGGTATCATGGTTCAGAACTGCTGGTGTGCCAGGGTTGAATAAAGGGCTGATATTGTTGGCAGAACTTTTAAGAACCTATGGCGAGCAATGTTTCCCTCAAGGAAAAGAGAAGCAGCTTCGCGTATTTAATGCCCTCAATAACGATCCGCGTCTGCAGGTTTTGGCGAAAATCAGCTTTGAAGAAGAAAAACCGATCTTTACCGTGACGGCTGATATATTGAGCAGCTCTTTGACCAAAGAACAACTGCCGCAGGAAATATTATTCAAGATTACCCGCTTTAAAGAAAAATCATTTGTCGGCGAGGAACAATTCATCAGCGCTTTAAAAAATGAATTGTTTCCTAAAGATGCGAAAAAAATTG
>RPQV01000757.1 GCA_003818595.1 Calditrichota bacterium | reverse complement strand
CTACTTTGTCCCCGAAGGCGAGCCCGGCACGCCGGTCGATCTCTATCTGGTCATGAAACCCGGCATGTGGCTCAATCCCGGCACCCTGGGTAGCTTTGAGGTGGTCATCGACAACGTCGGCGTTTTCCCGCTGACGGAAGCCGGAATGATCAGCAAGGTTGCCGACCATTCAGTCGCACCGTCGGATTATGTTTTGGAGCAAAATTACCCCAATCCGTTCAATCCGCAAACAGAAATCAGTTTCAGCATAACGAAAAAAGAATCGGTCTCTCTTCAGGTGTTCAACCTACGCGGTCAAAAAGTCGCGACGTTGATCAACCAACAGGTCAAAGCGCCGGGCCGCCACACGGTCACATTCGACGGCGCCGGTCTGACCTCGGGAATTTACCTCTATCGGCTGCAGGTGAATGGGTTTAGCGAGGTGAAAAAGATGGTGCTGCAAAAGTAGGGTTTAAGGTCGTAACGTCAAAGGTTTTAAGGTTGAAAGGTTGTAAGGTCAAAGGTCTGAAGGTCAGTGCGCATCAGAGTTTTGTTTTGGTGCGCATTTGGCCTTTGGGCGACATCGGCAATCGAGGCGATTCCTCAACGCCTCGACCTTAAAAATCAATGAGCGGAAATTGATTCAGTTAAGAAGAAGGTAAAGCAGGTAAAATGCTAAAAATGAAACCATTATTAATGCTCTTGCTTTTGTCAGGCTCTTTTATGACAGCAAAAGCACAGATAGGTGAGCCACCCGTGAAAGCTCCATTTGAAAAGCTTGATTTATATTGCGTTAACGACTGGTGGAATCATGCCAAGGAAGTTAAAAACAGCCCTGATATCATTCTTGATGTGGATGTTCCGCGCGATAGGGTTATATGTTTTGGCATATACACGACACAGAATAAAGTAATGAAAATGAGTGCCCAGCTTTTTCCTCTTTACCCGCATGAAACTCGTCAAGTACGATTGGAGCTGCAAACGAATGGAAAATGGGAAGAAGCAGCCAGTGAAAAAGTGAATGATATTGGATGGTCAACATCATTCAGGATTGAAAACTGGGACAATACAAAAGACGTTCCCTATCGTTTGCGTCATGGCAAAGATGCCGTTTTTGAAGGGTTAATCCGGAAAAATCCTATCAACAAAAATGAAATAGTCGTTGCCTCGCTTAATTGCAATTCAAACAAGGATAGGGGATTGCGTGAGGAGTATACGCGTAATGTAAACTTTTTCAATCCAGACGTGATCTTCTTTGCCGGCGATCAAAGCTACGACCATACGGAGCATACGGCAGCCTGGTTGCTGTTCGGGCTGCAATTTCGCGAGTTGTTCAGAGAACGTCCCTGCATAACCATTCCCGACGACCATGATATTGGTCATCCCAATCTTTGGGGTGAAAGTGGTAAAATATCTACTGCTCCCGCCTGTGACGACGGCGGGTATTTCTACCATCATGAGTATGTCAAAATGGTTGAGCGTTGCCAAACCTCACATTTGCCTGATGCTTACGATCCAACTCCTGTACTGCAGGGAATAGGAGTATATTATACCAGTTTAAACATCGGTGGGGTTGATTTTGCCATTATCGAAGACCGTAAGTTTAAAAGCGGGCCGGCCGGAAAGATTCCACAACAGGGACCACGACCCGACCATATCCTAAAGCCGGAATACGATCCTGAATCAATTGATCTGAAAGGCTTGACTTTACTCGGTGACCGCCAGCTTACATTCTTAAAGGAATGGGGGAAAAAGTGTGATGGGATATCATTGAAGGCAGTTCTTTCTCAGACTGGTTTTTGCGGTGGTGCGCACAGACATGGAACTTTTGAGAATTATTTGCATGCCGACCTGGATTGCAATGGCTGGCCACAAAGCGGGAGAAACGAGGCATTGCGCGCCATTAAAGCTGCCGGTGCCGTGCATTTGGCCGGCGATCAGCATTTAGCCACATTGGTTCAACATGGAATCGACGAATACAGAGATGGCCCGTTTGCGTTTGTAGCTCCTGCTATTGTCAATACAATTTACAAAAGATGGTGGCATCCGCTTGATGAAAAGCCCGGCAAAAACAATGATCCAAATAACCCACTTCCCTTTACTGGGGATTATAAAGATGGCCTGGGAAACAAAATTACCATGCATGCCTACGCAAACATCGAAGGTGTGGATAAGCTTCGTGATGGTTTTGGAATTGTCCGCTTCAATAAGAATGAGAAAAGTGTGACGTTTGAAAGCTGGGACAGGTTTACCGATGTAACTAAAAATGGAGCTGAACAGATGCCAGGTTGGCCTCGGACAATCAGGCAGTCCAATTCAGGAGATAGCATTGTCTGGAAAATTGATCCACTAAAATAGTTGGAGACATGAGGAGAAATATGAAGTTTCTCATCCTTTTATTGCTTTCATCATCAATTGTTTCTGCCAATGCAAAAAGCATT
>RPQV01000756.1 GCA_003818595.1 Calditrichota bacterium | reverse complement strand
GGTTGACGTTGATGGATTCAATCTTGGAATGATTCATTTCGAACGTATTGCGGGCAATAAATCCGGTCTTGATAATGAGGCGCTTATTGGTGATGGCAAACTCACTCGTAAAATAAGCAATGAGCGGAGCAATAAATAATGTCAGGATGCCTTTTAAAGACAAGAAAGTGATCCAGTGTAATTTCGTCTCATAAATGACCTGTTCGCCGCTGATGAGGTTACTGTTGACGTAACTGCTCATTTCAATTTTCTCCCTTGCTGGTTATTCTCACCGCCAAGTGATCAGCGGTTCATTGCGTGTTGGGATTCGATGATAGCGGTATTGCGGGTATCCCAGCATCACTGCGCCAAAGCATTGATGACCCGCCGGCAAATTCAATACTTGAATCAGGGGTTCGTGCAGTCCGGCAGCAGCCGTGAAATAACCAGCCCAGCAGGTTCCCAATCCTTTGGTACTCGCGTAGAGCTCGAGATAGGTCAATGCAATCGCGCAGTCGGCCGCGGGAAAGGACAAATCGGAGGGACTGTGCACCACAATCAAATGCGGCGCTCCTCTCATGATGCGGTCCCGGCCATTGTCCCAGGCGTTGACGATACGCTGAAAACGTCTAACCGTTGCCTCATCCGTTGTCACGGGAAGCATCATTTTCATAAAATCAATCACCTGTGCAGCCAGCTTGTGAACATCCTCCGGCTTTTGAAAAACCATCCAGGAAACCTGTTGCTTATTGCTGCCGGTGGGCGCGTAGCGCGCCGTATCAATTAATTCTGTCAGAAGTTTATTGGAAACGGGTGTTTTTTTATACTGGCGAATCGAACGCCGAGCCAGAAGGAGTTGCTTCAAAGCGTCAGCGTTGGGAAGTATGTTTCGTTCAATCGGCGGGCAGGCGGCAAGTGGCATGGTGGACAGCGTGATGGCATCATGAGGACAGACAGCCACGCAATGTCCGCAATTAATGCAAAACTCTTCGCCGTGCGGAAGTAGTGATGGGAAGGATTTCTTATCAGCCTGAACAATGATTTGCGCCGGACATTCCGCAGCGCAAATACCGTCACGTTTACATTTTTTCTGATCAATACTGAAAAGCGACATGACGACTCCCCTTTCGTCCAAAGTTTTGATTCCATCAGGCCAGTTCTTTACCGGCTAGACTGTTGATAAATCATTAATATAATTATTGCAATGACTTTTTGCTATTCTCTGTTGTGATATTTTGTTTTTTATTTATAATGCAACTCCGAATTAAAAAAGGTAAGAAAAATTATGGCTAAACTGACATTGGATGAATGGATTGCCCGCTTGAAGAAAAACAAAAGCTTCAATGCCAACGCGGCGGCAATAGTGGAAATACCGGCAAAGTCAGGCGATTGGGAAGACTATCCCGCGTGGGTGGATTCCCGGTTGCTTTCGGTTTTGCAAAAACGCGGGATGGAAAAACTTTACAAACACCAGGCGCAGGCCGTGCGCTTTATTCGAAACGGTCAGGATGTCGTGCTGGTGACGCCAACGGCCAGCGGCAAAACGCTGTGCTACAATCTCCCCGTGCTGCAAAGCATTTTGGACGAGCCGGAAACCCGCGCATTGTATCTATTTCCCACCAAGGCGCTTGCCCAGGATCAGATGCATGAAGCGCACAGCCTAATCACCGACTTACAGGCCGATATCAAGACCTTTACCTACGATGGCGACACACCGGACGACGCGCGCCAGGCCATCCGCAGGCAGGGGCACATCGTTGTCACTAATCCCGACATGCTGCACGCGGGCATTCTCCCGCACCATACCAAGTGGCAGAAGCTTTTCATAAATTTAAAATATGTCGTCATCGACGAGTTGCATATTTATCGCGGCATCTTCGGTTCACACTTTGCCAATGTCGTTCGCCGGCTCATCAGAATTTGCCGTTTCTACGGCGCCAATCCTGTGTTTGTCTGCTGTTCGGCCACCGTCGCCAATCCACGTGAACACGCGGAAAAAATTCTGGAGCGTAGCGTTGCGCTCTTGGATAAAAGCGGCGCACCCACCGCTGCCAAAACGTTTGTTCTGTATAATCCACCCATCGTTAACCGCGAACTGGGCATTCGCCAGAGCGCGATGACGCCCGCGCGTAAGTTCGCGTCTGATCTGATTGATAACCATATTCAAACCATAGTTTTTGCCACGAGTCGTCTCCATGTCGAAGTTTTGACCAAGTATCTCAAAGATAAATTTGTTAAGACCAAACCGCTGGACGATCATTTTGTCACCGGCTACCGCGGCGGGTATCTGCCGAATCTGCGGCGCGACATTGAAAAAGGCCTGCGCACGCGCGAAGTCATGGGCGTCATAAGCACAAACGCCTTAGAACTGGGCATCGATATCGGCGATCTGGAAGCGTGCATTATGGTTGGCTATCCGGGTTCAATCGCCAGCACCTGGCAGCAGGCGGGACGCGCGGG
>RPQV01000755.1 GCA_003818595.1 Calditrichota bacterium | reverse complement strand
GGCTGTGGCGGGATCGCCGGCATTGATCACGATCAAGTCAAAGTTATCATCGCAATGATGCAGAAAAAAACGCGCATCCTGGTGGATAAAATCGACAGATGATTGATTAGAAGGATTAATATTGCTGCGCGGATAATGGGATTGAACGAATCTGAACGCGGCGGCATCCATCTCGAGAGCGGTAATTTGCAGCGAATCAAAACGCATGAGTTCAAAAGGCAGGCCGCCCAATGCTCCCTCGATGAGCAAAATACCGTGCGGGCGAGGATGCGCAGTCATCAACAATGCAGCCAAGGGCTGATTGGTCAATTCATCATTCAGCAATGTAATCTTGGCGCCATTTTTATATAGATAATCATCCCCTTGAACATTGAGCAATGCAATTTCACCAAAGCGTGTATTTTCCCATTGAATCACCTGAAAACCGGCGCGAAACGAGTCCCAATAGCCGTGCATCACTTTCGATTCCAGCCTGCTGTAATGGTAGGGGCCCAGCAACATCGTCGCCGCGGCAGCGAAAATCAGCAACCATTTTTGACGAAAGCAGAAAAAGAGCAGCCAGGCCGATACGATCAGCAGAGCATATAACAACAGCAGATTGGAAAAGTGCGGTGCGAGAAAACTGAAAACGATCCCCAGAAGAGAGGTTCCAGCGGCCTCATAAATATAGATCTGCGCTGCCGGCACATCATTGCTGTGCGGCATCTGCCGCAAGGCTGCCAACAGGCTGAACAGCATCCCAAAGAGAAAGCAGGGGCAGGCCAGGAGTAAAAATCCCAACAAGAACAACTTGGCCAAAGGAATCTGTTCGCCAAGGGGCATGGCCAGAATGAGACGGGCAAAACGGGATATGATCGCGGCAATAAACGCAAAAAAGAGCGAAGAGATGAATACGGGTGCGATAAACTGAATCGCAGGCGACCGTTTTTTCCACCAACGATTTCCTACCGCACTGCCCAATCCGACACACAACAACCATACTGCCAGCAAGAAACCAATGATCAGCTCATTGCCGTAAAAAATCGTCAGGAACTGTCGAATCAACAAGATCTGAGTACCGACTGATGCAGCACCGAGGAGAAGGGCAGTCGTTAAAATATGTTTACGGTTGAGTTTGGTCATCGTCCAACACAGGATTTACCCAGTGAACATGGACATCGTCGGAGCTTTCCGACGAATCATCAACTCCAGTATACACATTTTCAATCGTTTATGCAAGGAAAGTTGCAGGAAAGGCAGATGACCTGCCGCACTGATCGCCCCGTTATTTCGAAAATCTATTCTTCAATGAAAACGATTTCTTCCAATTCACCGTTACCGCTGTCCGGTTCCAATTCACGGCGGCGCACTACGCGGGCATATTCGGCGAGAATTTCTCCCTCCAATTGATCGCGGAATTCTTTGCTGATGGGATGAGCAATATCGCGCTGACTGCCATCCTCCACCTTTCGGGAAGGCATACATAAGAGCAATCCCTTTTTACTCTGGATGATCTTCAGACCCTTTACCGAAAAAACATTCTCAAAAGTCACATTGACGAACGCTTTTAATTTCGGTTCTTCGCGCAGCTTGATATTAATCTCTGTAATCCTCATCCTTCAAGTCCATATTTTATTTGGGTTTGTGGAAAGCTTAGCTCTTAAAACTCATTATGTATTTACAGACAATCAAGACATTTCGCGCAAATCTGAATTCAAGAATTGTTATTTTTTTCACAAAACATCTCGACTCTTCATACATCACATCATACTGTCAAAAGGCCAAGCCGGCGAAAAACATCCCAGAGATTTCGATATTTTTTATAGAATGACGAGACAATTTGGATAATGAAGGTGTGCAAGTGCAGAACGGTGGAGCGAATCATCATTCGCCCCACCGTAAATCATATCATTCTGGATTGCTGGTTTGTTCGGATGGCATATCTAAATCTTCAATCATAAAATCAGGCAGAAGATTTTATCAAATAGTCATCCCCGCATACTCCTTCTCAGGCCGAATCCGGATCACTTGGTCATCTGCTGCTGCTTTTTGAGGAATTCATCAAAAGGCATCTTTTTCTCGTACAGCTTTTGATCAATATAGTCCAAAATATGAGTGAACGTTTCAGCGGGTACGTACCCGGGAATAATGGTGATCAAATCCCCATTGGACTCTAAAAAAGCAAGCGATGGATAGCCGGTGACGCCAAAGGCGCGGGTGAGTTGAATATTATTATAGGTCTGTCCCTGATAAGATGCGCTTTGATTCGCGTCTTCAGCGTTAACGCGCACCGTGACAAACTTGTTTTTCAACTTTTCGGCGACATTTTTTTCATTAAATGTCTTTTCATCCATCACTTTGCACCAATGGCACCAGTCGGTATAAAAATCAACGATGATATTTTTGTTTTCAGCTCGGCCGCGCTCCAAACCGGCATCAAAATTCAACCACGCTGTTTCT
>RPQV01000754.1 GCA_003818595.1 Calditrichota bacterium | reverse complement strand
TTGATCAGTCCTTCCAAAGTCGTCCGCAGTGCCGAAGCGGCTTCCGCCAATACCATCTTGGCCGTCCCCATTCCGCCGACCGGATGAGTATGAATAAGCCCCTCGAACTTTTCCGGCTCGAAATTGATCTCGCAGTCGGCCACTTCGCCGAGTGCCGTTCCCGGCCAACTGTCGGTGGCGGCATATTCGAGAGAGGTCATTTTGCCTTTATAGATATTCGCCATTTTACCGGCCTTTCGTTAAAAACCAGGTGATAACGCCGATGGCAATGCTGGAAAGCACCGCAATCATGCCGGCGTTATAATAGACTTTGCTTTTGAGTTGATCCATGTTCGCAATCAGCGCTTTTTCCAGCGCCTCGATGCGCGCCAGTGTACGCTGTTCCGTCTGGTCAATCTTATCATAGACATGCTGTTGAAATGCCATACAGTCCTTGTATGTGACTTTGCCGTTTTGTGCTGAATCGGTCATGCAATCTCAAACCAGAAGGTTAGAGAATCCGCGCCGCTCTCGGTTTTGACATACAAGGGCTGCTGGTCGGCGCAGGGAATGCGGTGAACCTGAGCTGATGGAAGCAGTGCATAGCCTTTGGCAAATCCGCTGTCCACCGCAACTTTGAAACTCTGCTGCAGCGTGCACATGTTTACCGCGACTGCTCCGCTGGGTACTGCCAGGGTGACTGCATCGGTATCGATATCGAGCGGGCTTTCCTGGGGAATTGTGGTCGCGTCGCGCATGACCACCCGCCCGCCGAGACTGACGGCATTGCCCTGGACAAATTTTACGCTGCTCATAATTTCTCCGCTTTAATTGGCTTATCCGTCAGATTAATACTTTTTGGCAAACGTGCCGCTGAGTGTCACCGTATCTCCAGTCGCCATCACGCCTGTGGCTATAATTCGCCCATACAACGCGAGATTCCAGCTGTTGATAATTTTGATCTGATTTGCATCCTCGGTTTTAACCGTATCGAAAAGAACCGCCGTCAGCCAATTTTCGCCGTCAAGAGACAACTGGTATTTAAAGGTGACATAAGTGGAATCATTTTCCTCAAGGGTATTCCACTGCCAACCGAGCTGAGCCGGATAATCTTTGCCGTACCTTGCAGCCGCCACATAGTCTTTGGGAATGTAGAACACGTCCGACGTGTCTACATAATTTTTTACGATTAGGCAACTTTCGGTGCCTTCCCATTTGAGCGGCTCCTGGTAGAACTGCGCCTGCACAAGTGCAGGGATGACAATCAGCGCAAAGACCAGCGCCAGAAATGCATTAAAACCTTTTCCTCTGTACCGCATTTTAAAACCTCCAAAAAATAAGTAATTGATCAATCTTCAACATCGTAAAATTCAAGATTCATTTCGATGGCCTGAAATGTAAACTGTCCTATGGTATACCCGATCGACTTGCGGGTGATGATGTTCCAGCTGTAGGTTGATTCTCCCAGTGTATCCAGAACATCCCGCGATAATTCTTCCGCTCTCTCCTCCGCTTCGGCGCGTTTGTTGTCTTTGATCTTGCACAAAGACCAGACGGTAACCGAGCGGGTGAAAATGAGATCAAGTCCGTGATCAGCCGTTCCCTTGTCGACAATATCTCCGATCACCAGAGCCGTATCCCAGCGCATCTCCGCGGGCATGAAATCAAATGCTTTGTCAAAGTCGAGCGCCGCAACCTGCTGCTTGAGCCATTTCCGAAATTCAGATATCATGCCGGCAGCCTCTTTTTCATCGCCTCGGCGATAAACCGCGGCAGTTTGTTCTGCCAGCGCTCAAAGGCGTTGGTGAAAAACGGATGCGGCTTGGTTCCTTTTTTGGCGATACTCACCTGCACAGCCCGCGCGGTCTTTTCAACTTCTTTTCCGCGCAAGCCGAATTTCATATGCACCCATACGCGCAGGGGATCAATCGGCGCCCAGTGCGGCTTGCTGCCTTCATGGACAGCCGGTGCATACTTCCTGTTGGTGCCAATCGTAGCTACATTATCAACAACCTCAGAGGTGATCGAACTTTTAAGATCTCCGCTCACTTCGAGCTTTTGCCGCTCGATTTCCAGCACCACCTCGCGCTCGATCTGCAGCATGGCCTCGCGGATTGCCCCGTCGGTCGCGCGGCGGATGTGATCCTCGACGGGCTGAAAATTTACGTCAACGCTCATATTGCGAACCACCCGACGTTGTCGCTCACGCCGATCTCTTCATCGTCATCGTCGTCGATCTCAACATACTCGGCGATGATGGTATCCGCCTTGTCGCGGAAATAATCCGCTATAGCCTGGGTATCGGAAAAATTAATCAGCTCATTTTTGCTTTCTCCGAATCCCACCGACCGCACAATGCCGCCGTCGTTCGGATTGATCCGCAGATTCATCACCGGGATCATTTCAGCCAGAGTCAGGAACGCTTCGGCCTGAGCCAATCGCGTTTTGTCTTCGGCATATTCG
>RPQV01000753.1 GCA_003818595.1 Calditrichota bacterium | reverse complement strand
CACGTTTTTTGCTTGCGAATTGAAGACAAAAACTCTATTTTCTGGCGCATATTTCATCATGATAACTATTCTGGAGAGATCATATGGCTTTATTCCCCCATTCCGAAAAGACGCAGACACGAAATAGATTGACCACTTTTGCACCCAAGGTCGGGATTCGACCTGTGATCGATGGCCGCCAACAGGGTGTCCGCGAATCCCTGGAAACCCAGACCATGGCGATGGCCGGGACTGCCGCCCAATTCATTCAGCAGACGATCCGCCACGCAAACGGCGCTCCGGTCGAATGCGTCATCGCCGATACCACCATCGGCGGCGCCGCTGAAGCCGCCGCCTGCGCGGAAAAATTCAGTCGCGCCGGAGTGGGAATTTCGCTCACCGTCACCCCCTGCTGGTGCTACGGGAATGAAGTCATGGATTCCGATCCCCTCATCCCCAAAGCCATATGGGGATTCAACGGCACCGAAAGACCCGGGGCGGTGTATTTAGCGGCAGCGCTCGCCGGCTATAATCAAAAGGGTCTGCCCTGCTTTGGCATTTACGGCCGCGATGTGCAGGATAGAAATGAAACTGAAATCCCCATGGACGTTCAGGATAAAATCGCCAAATTCGTCAAGGCCGGACTGGCGGTGGCGGAAATGAAAGGGAAAGCCTATCTCTCCATGGGTTCGGTATCGATGGGCATCGCCGGCTCGATGGTGGATGATCACTTTTTTTATGATTATCTCGGCATGCGCAATGAATACGTCGACATGACGGAATTCGTGCGCCGCATGGAGCGACATATATATGATCCGGAAGAGTTTAAAACCGCACATGCCTGGGTCAAAAAATATTGCCCTGAAGGTGATGACCTCAATCCTCCTGCAATCCGCAGTTCACGTGAGCGTAAAGATCGGGAATGGGAAATGGTCGTGCAGATGGCGCTCATCGCGCGCGATTTGATGATCGGCAATCCGAAATTGGCCGATCTCGGTTTTGGTGAAGAGGCCAAGGGACATTTTGCCCTCGCCGGCGGCTTTCAGGGCCAACGACAATGGACGGATCATCTGCCCAACGGCGATTTCCTCGAGGCCATCCTCAACTCCTCGTTCGATTGGTCCGGCTTCCGCCAGCCGTTCATTATTGCTACGGAAAACGACAGCCTCAACGGCATCACCATGCTCTTCAGCCACCTGCTGACCGGCACGGCGCAGATTTTTTCCGATGTCCGCACCTTTTGGAGTCCGGAAGCGATACACCGCGTGACCGGCCTCAATCTGAGCGGCTTGGCAGAAAACGGCATCATTCACTTGATCAACTCGGGACCGACCGCTCTCGACGGCACCGGCCGGCAAACGCGCAACGGTCTGCCGGTGATCAAACCATTTTGGGAACTCACCGAAGCGGAAGCGCTGGCCTGTCTAGAAGCGACAAAATGGTGCCCGGCGGACTTGGGCTATTTCCGCGGCGGCGGCTTTTCGACGCAATTCCTCAGCCGCGGTAATATGCCCGTCACCATGGCGCGAGTGAACCTGGTCAAAGGTCTGGGACCGGTGCTGCAGATCGCCGAAGGATTCACCATTTCCCTCCAGGCGGAAATCCATGATCTGCTCGACCGTCGCACCAATCCCACCTGGCCGACAACCTGGTTCGCCCCCATTCTCACCGGCGACGGTGCGTTTCGCGATGTTTACTCGGTGATGGCCAACTGGGGCGCCAATCACGGCGCCATCTCATACGGCCATATCGGCGATCAGCTGATCACCCTGGCCTCCCTGCTCCGCATTCCGGTCAATATGCATAATGTCGCCCCGGAGCGTATTTTCAGACCCTCTGCCTGGAGTGCTTTCGGCACAACTGATCCGGAAGGCGCGGATTTTCGCGCCTGCAAGGCGTTTGGCCCCCTTTATGGACGATGATGCCGCTGAAATTAAAAGTGTCAATTTCATCAAACATATCGCTCCTACGGAGCTCGATGATTGTGCATGATGACGAATGCTATAGACATTCCGCTCCTACGGAGTTCGAAAACCGATAATCGGCTGCACTATGTGACATGAGGAAAAGCGCCGCAGGTGTGACATGTTTTTCATGAGCGTTAATTGCAATAAGCCTAGCTGAAAAGATCGGAGTGGGTTCCCATGCGTTCGAGGAATAATGAATCGGAGGATAAACGATATATTAAAATCCAATCAGGTTCGATATGACAATCCCGATGTCCATTCCACTTGCCTGATAATTGATGATCGCGATATTTTTCATCTAACATTTTGCCTGCGGAAAGTACATCAATGACCATTTTAAATTTACCGAGGTCTTTATTCTGTTTCTTAATTCGTTTGTAATCTTTCTTAAATTGACTAGTATAATAAATGGTCACCTGTCTAACTCCTGAAATAATTCCTCAACGGAAGAAACTTTATGAAGCTCTTCACCTCTTTCTGATTTGATGAGAGCATCAGAAGT
>RPQV01000752.1 GCA_003818595.1 Calditrichota bacterium | reverse complement strand
CAGGGACAGCTGTGTATTCACAAGCCCTCGTTGGTCGTTGCCGCTGACGATGATGACGCGGCTGACCGCAGGCGAGATGCGGAAAACAATGGGCGAGCCCTGCAAATCCTGACCATCTTCGGCAACCGATCGCGCTTGAACAAGGACGCTGTCAGCGCTCTGCATTGTCCCCAATTTAAAATGCACGGCGGAGAGTCCCATTTCATCGCTGGTGCTTTGAACGGTTCCATTTGAACTTTCCATGAATGAACCCTGGCCTTTCAGCAGCGAAAAAACGATCTCTTGGCCGGCAAACGGGTCACCAAATTCATCAACCACCCGCACCGCAAGCGGTGAAGGCAGCCACTCTCCGGCAGCCGCACTGATGGTGAGATCTGAAATGGCCTCTAACGCATGGGGTGTGGCGATGATGACCTCAGCCTTGAACATCAACGGTGAATTGACGAGGTGTTTCCCATCCACAGCGGCCGACACGCTCATTTTCTGTGCAAGACCGAATTTGCCAAGCGTCCAGCGGATCTCAGCTTGGCCGCCGCGGTCGGTGAGTAAGCGTATCGATTTCT
Organism: Calditrichota bacterium; assembly: GCA_003818595.1. Lineage (GTDB taxonomy): Bacteria > Zhuqueibacterota > Zhuqueibacteria > Residuimicrobiales > Krinioviventaceae > Fontimicrobium. Next base: position 1,887 of record RPQV01000752.1, on the reverse strand, counting down.
TTTGATTTTCAAAATGGCCATCACCGGAAAGAATACTGCATTCAAGTGAAAAATCCACAACCGGTAGGCCGTATTCGTCGATGACCCGAACGCGGACGGGTTCTTTCAATTCGTGAAAAGGCGGCGCCGTCAATCCTTGTTGCGGCGTCACGGCGATGAGGCTCCGAGGCGTTCCGAGGCGAGCCGATGCCGTAAAACGTACCGGGCTGTTTTGGAGCGGTCGCGATTTAAACCAGCTCGATGCTGTGGCGATGTAATTGGAATCACCGGTTGTTGCGCCCAAAGTCATGGCTGCAGCAGCCATTCCATCGGCATCAGTCTCCACCATAATATTCTTTTCGCCGTTAAAACTGCCCTCCTGACCAACCACTTCAAAGCGAACCTGATGTCCCGGCACCGCATTGGTGAATTCATCGATCACTTGCACGCGAAATGAATCGATGGTGCTTTGGACGGCGCCAATCTGGTCATTTCCCGAGATGTAGAGCAATTCAAACGGTGAGGAAGGCAGCGCTTCGGCAAAAAAATCGATGCGCTCGGGAAGTAATCCGGGACACAGCGCGGAGACGAGCTGCTTTCCGGCGTGGCGTCCGAGGGTATAACCGGCCTGAGCAAAGCCTTCACCATTCGTCAGCGTCGTTCCCTCGGTCACCCCCTCCAGCCTGCCTTCTCCTTCCATCACGCGAAATTCAATTTTGAATCCGCTAACGGGATTGCTATAGGAATCGGTAATTCTGACGATAAAAGGTTCCGTCAAAAGCGTCTGGACGGTTCCCTGCTGCTCATCGCCGGATACTTGGATCGCCAGCGCTGGTGATGCGGGCAAAGCGGTCGCCGTAAAATCAATGGGAGAGCCTGCGAGCGGCGCGCTCCCGCCGGCGTAAATTTGAGCCACCCTAAAGCTGCCGGACTTCTTTCCCATGGTGAAAATCGCCCGACTATAGCCGTCGTCATCAGTCGCCATTGACAATTCTTTTTTATTGCCGACCAAGCCGTCATCCAGGAGCGATTTGAAAAGAATATTGACGCCTGAGCAGGGATTGCCATAGGAATCGAGAGCGCGAACAGCAAAAGGCTGGGGAAGAGGGGCGCCTACTACACCGCTCTGCTGATCGCCGGCGATTTTGAGGATCACCGTCGCGTTGGCGGCAATGCCGTTCGCATTGATGGTCATCGGTGAATTGTTTAGATTTCCTGCGCGAATAATCAAAGACTGTTTGCCGGCGTGTCTTCCCAATTGCCAATACAGGAGCGCGTAACCGTCCGCATCGCTGCCGGTCTGCAAAAGACTGTCTGCATGGATAAAAGAGGCGGACGCAGAGAGTCTGCCGCCTGGGTCCGGCGTGCGGCACTCGATCGGGAAGGCGGCGACCGGTTGATTATCTGACGTCAGAATGCGAACCCGCACCGACTGCGGCAATCCTGTCATCACCTGACCGGTTTGATTGTTGCCGGATATCAGATTGATCTTGGACGGCGCACCGCTGACCATGACCGTAAAAATTACAGGTGATCCGGTTAAAGAGGGAGCAGTCGCCGATACTTTTTGCTCTCCTGCCTGGTCACCCGGGATTAAGGTGGTCGATGCGCGGCCATTCGTGTCGGTTAATATCACAGTCCCCGGCTCAAGTCGACCCCCTCCGCTGATAACCTGAAAGTTGACCGCATAATTGGCAACCGGATTAGAAAAAACATCTTGAACAAGAACCACGAATGGTTCTGCCAGTGGATCGCCGGCTCTTCCGCTTTGGTGATTGCCGCTGACCTCACGGATGGTTTCAGCCGGACCGGCTTGGACTGTCAGATGAAAAGAGACAGGACTGCCGGCGAGAGCCACATCGTCGGCAACGGCCGAGGCTTCCACCAGTATATTTCCGGCTGTTTGAT
>RPQV01000751.1 GCA_003818595.1 Calditrichota bacterium | reverse complement strand
ATTCACCAAAAAGCCAGAAAAGAAAAAAGCGAATCCGAGTTGCTTCAGGAGCAGGAAGAAAAGGGGCCGGAAGAATTTGAGAAAGAAAAATCTCTTAATTTATTGGAGGTGTTGCAAAATTTAACTCCATCCGGCTTTGAAAGAGCCAGCCGTGAATTATTGAGAGAACATGGTTTTGAAAACGTTGTTGTGACTGGACGATCGCATGATGGCGGTATTGATGGATACGGCATTTTGGAGCTTAATCCGTTTGTGAGTTTTAAAGTTTTGTTTCAATGTAAAAGATATAAAGATAAAAGAGCGGTTACAAGAGCGCAGGTTGGTGATTTTCGAAACGCCATGATAGGAAGAGCCGAGAAAGGGATCATTATAACCACAGGAACTTTTACCAATGAGGCTATGAAAGAGGCAAATCGAGACGGCGCTCCACAAATCGAACTGGTCGACGGAAGCAAGCTGGTGGATATGTTTGAAAAAGTTGAACTGGGTCTGCAGCCAAAAGTTGTTTATGAAGTTGATATGAACTATTTCAAGAAATTTATGGATGAGTGACAATTATTTTATTGATTATTTATTTTTAAAATGAATGTAGAATCAAGTATTATAAGGTGAACCATGTTTCTCACCACTATCAAATCCGGTCTTTTTTTTATTGCATTTTCACTCGTTCTATTATCCTGCCAAAAATCAACCCTTCCTGCACGCCACACTATCGATCTCTCCGGCGCCTGGCAATTTTCGCTTGATCAGGCTGATGTCGGCATTCAGGAAAAGTGGTATGTGACCGACCTGCCGGACGTCATCGAACTGCCCGGTACTACGGATACACGGGGGAAAGGCTTTCTCAATCAGGATAGCAGCACCATGCATCTGAACCGGGTATATCGCTATGAAGGCGCGGCCTGGTACCGTAAAGAAATCACCATTCCCGCGGAATTCCGCGATCAGGTGGTTCGGCTGATCATTGAGCGGACAAAATCGTCCCAAGTTTGGATCGATGACCATTTCGTCGGCGAATCCCATCTTTTACAGTCGCCGCAAAAATACGATGTGTCCACCTATTTATCTCCTGGTGAACACTCGATTACGTTGCGCATCGACAACTCCCTAAAGCTGACCCCCTACGGAAATGTCCATATCTATACTGACGAGACGCAAACCAATTGGAACGGCGTCATCGGCAAGTTTGTGCTCGAAGCGGCCCCCAAAACCCATATCGCCGATCTGCAGATATTTCCGGATATTGATCGTCGCAATATCCATATTCAATTGACCTTGATCAATGGTCTCGGGCTGGCAGCGGTTGACCTCGAATTGCAGGTGCGTCGCACGGAAAACGGCAAAAACAAGACCCTCAAGTCGATTCACCAAACCGTGCCCTGCGATTCGATCCTCCATCTTGACTACGCCCTCGGCGATGACATGAAATTATGGGATGACTATCAGCAACCACTCTATCATCTGACCGCGGTGATCAGCCAGGGAACCCTGCACGACAGCAAAACCGTACCGTTCGGCATGAGACGATTCACTGCGGCAGGCAAACAGTTCGCCATCAACGGCCGAACCACGTTCCTCCGCGGCAAACACGACGGCTGTGTCTTTCCGATCACCGGGCATCCTCCCATGGATGCTGATGGCTGGATTCGCGTGTTTAAAATCGCACGATCCTATGGCATCAATCACTACCGCTTTCATAGCTATTGTCCACCTGAAGCCGCTTTTACGGCAGCGGATCAATTGGGACTCTTCCTTCAGCCCGAACTTCCATTCTGGGGTTATCTGGAATCTGATACCGTTGCGGCGAGATTGAAAGCCGAGGCTGTGGCGATGCTGAAAAGCTATGCCAATCATCCTTCGTTGGTTATGTTCGGCGCGGGCAATGAAATTGGAGGAGGATATGAGCGGGTGGAAAAGATCATCACGGATCTGAAAGATATCGATCCACGTCCACTCTATACTTTTGGATCGAATAACAGCATCGGCTATGTCGGCCCGAGCGCCGGATCGGATTTTCACATTGCCGCCCGCACGCCCTTTGCACACGATACCACCTTGACTCACACCCGCCTGACGCATGCCTTTGTCGATTCGAAAGACGGCGGCATATTGAACACCCAGATGCCGTCAACTATGGTCAATTTTGATTATGCTGTCGCGCAAATAAAGACGCCCTTGATCAGTCACGAAATGGGGCAATACCAGATTTACCCTGATTATCAGGAGATCGAGAAATATACCGGAGTGTTGCGGGCATGGAATCTGGAGATTTTCCGCAACCGTTTGAAAAAGACAGACATGCTCGATCAGAATGCCGCTTTTACTCGAGCCTCCGGCGCCTGGGCCGCGCTCTGCTACAAGGCGGAAATGGAGGCCGCTCTGCGCACGGCAGAGATGGCGGGATTTCAACTGCTCGATCTGCAGGATTATCCCGGCCAGGGTACGGCGCT
>RPQV01000750.1 GCA_003818595.1 Calditrichota bacterium | reverse complement strand
TACGCACACCTTGAGACAATACTCACCGGGTTTCAACTGTTCAGTCCATTGGTCATAAATGGCAAGCGTACTCAAATTCTCCGGTTTGCCTTTGGCAATCATCGCCTGGGTGGTCCAGGATGCTGCTGAGACCGTGACTCCACTCTTATCGATAATCTCGCTGGATAATTTCAGGGTGACGCAACTATTGTCACCATTTTCATGCCGCGCGAATTGATCGGCAAAGAGCATCAGATAAAACTCAACATAGGCATGATCCGCCTCTCCAACAAAATATGCCAGGTCCAGGTAAAAAGTAATTTCTCCCTGACTGACCCGCGGTGCATCAACCAGGTCGACACCATTCAAGCAAGAGAAAAGTATAAAAAGACCTAAAGCCAGGGGTTTCATCCGGCGCCACCGGTTATTTGTGTTAATCTTTTAATCCGCTCAGCGTGATGCCTTTGATAAAATACTTTTGCGCAAAAAAGAACACAATGAGCAAAGGCAATGTCGAGGTAACCGATCCAGCCATGAGCAGATCCCATTGGGTGATATAGCGATCTCTGAAAATGGCCAGTCCCAGCTGAACTGTGCGCATCTGTTCGGAATTGACGACGATCAGAGGCCATAAAAAATCGTTAAAGAAATACATAAAGGTAAAAATGGCCAGCGTCGCCAAGGCAGGTTTGGACAGCGGCAGAATAATACGCCACAGTACGCCGAAGCGACTGCAGCCGTCAATATAGGCCGCATCTTCCAGATCTCGAGGAATGGCCAGAAAAAACTGACGCAATAAAAAGGTGCCAAAGGCGGAGGCCAGCCCGGGAACGATCAATGCGGCATAGGTATCGATCCATCCGAGACGATAGAGAATAATGAACGTCGGGATCATGGTGACCTGGCCGGGAATCATCATGGTGCCCAGAAATATCAAAAAGAGAAAATCGCGCCCCCAGAATTTAAGCCGCGCAAAGGCAAACGCCGCCGTTGAGCAAGTGACTAATTGCCCGAGCGTACACAGCAGCGCAACCAACAAGGTATTGAAATAAAAGCGACCAAAAGAGGCGGCCTGAAATGCATTGGCATAGTTTTCGAATTTGAAGCTTTTGGGCAACCAGGTGGGCGGATAAGTCAATATCTCATTCAGACCTTTGAATGAGGTGAGCACCATCCACAGGAAAGGCGCAACCGTCAAAAAGGCGCCGAAATAAACAATCAGGTGCAGGAATATGGATTTTATCGTATGTTTATATTTCAAGCTGCCGTTCATAATGATCACATTGTATAATGAAATTTTGATTTCATATAGCGAACCTGAAGCAGTGTCAAGGCGAAAACAATGGCAAACAGCACATAAGCGGTTGCTGATGCGAATCCCATGTTGAAAAACTTGAAGGCATTTTCGTAAAGATAATAGACCAGAACCTTGGTTGCGCCCAGCGGTCCGCCCTGAGTCAGCACAAAGACGACATCGAACACTTGGAATGAGCTGATGACCGACATGATCATGATAAAAAAGGTGGTCGGCGCCAGTAATGGCAGGGTGATATACCAGAATTTCGTCCACGATTTGGCGCCGTCCATCTCGGCAGCTTCATAGTAATGATCTGGAATACCCTGCAGGCCGGCGAGGTATAAAACCATATTAAAACCGAGCGATTTCCAAACTCCCATGATGATGATTGCCGCCATCGCCGCCCTGGAATCATTCAGCCAATTGATGGATGGCAAGCCGATTAAACCGAGAATATGATTGAGCAATCCAAAGCTGGGATCAAACACCCACCGCCAAATCACCGCAGCGGCAACCGATGAAACGATCACCGGGGTAAAATAGGCGGTTCGCAGTAATTTTTTGCCGATAATTTTTCGATTCAACATCAGCGCGACAGCCAGAGCGACCGCCATGCTGAGAGGAACAGTTACCAAGGTGTAAATGAGGGTGTTGGTAAGTACTCGCCAAAACTCTTCCGAATGAAGCAACTGAGCATAATTGGCCAAGCCAATGAAGGCGCGTTGAGAGCTGAACATGTTCCAGCGGTGAAAGCTAAGGTAAAAAGAAAAGAAAACCGGGAAAATGATGAATACCAAAAAAATCGACATGGTGGGCGATAGGAACAATATGGCACTGAACCATTCTCTTTTGAAAAAGGGCGATTTCTGCTGTCGATTTTGGGGATAATTACTCATGCTGTCTTTTCGGAACAATACGGTAACTCTGCAATATGTAGCGTCACTGATTGCGTGGAACTGAATCGAGAAGGGCGTTCGCCTTTTGTGCAGCAGCGTTCAATGCGGCGGACGGCTCCTCACGACCAAGGGTTGAACGTTCCAGCGCTTCCGCCAATAACTGTGTGGCTTCCATATAGTAAAAGTCAAACGGATTTGGCGCCTGGCTGAACTCCATTTCCTCAACATAGGATTTCAAGTTGGGATTCTTTTCAAGGAATTCCCGATATTCCGGAATGGTGAGTAC
>RPQV01000749.1 GCA_003818595.1 Calditrichota bacterium | reverse complement strand
CGGCTTTCCAGTTGTGCGAGCAACTGGTGAAACGATTCATCGATTTTTTTCAGGCGATCATTGGATCGCTGCGGTGAGTAATACATCCAGGCGGTGGACGTCGGTTCCAACACCAGGATATCGTTCACCTGTTCGCCGGCGGACAGAACCATTGACAGACGTGCAAAGTAGTCGTTGAGTACACGATAATGAGGCCACCAGGGTGTCTGATAGCAAATACCCTGGGGGAAATCGTGTTTGCGATCGCCGGTCAGATTCATGTAGGCCAGGTGTTGATTCATAAAGTTGACGCCGAGCACATATTCCCAATCGCCGAGGCGTTTCATGTCCGCGAAGGTCAACTCCCAACCGGCGGCGCCGTAGGTTTCACTCAAGGTTCGTTTTTGTCCCAATTGATTGGCGACGCTGCTCAATTCCTTGACGGCGCGGATGTTGCCGAATTGCGTTCGGTCTTGATCCATGGTGTTGAACAACATATCGATGCCGGGCATTTGATGCCAGGCATACATGGCCATATTGTCGCTGCCTTCTGTGGGTTCAGGCCAGCCATGTTCCCAATAATGGCCGGTCCAGATCAATCCATGCTTTTCCGTATATTCATGCCAGGGTTTGGACCAGTTTTCTATGAACAGTTCGAGCATCAGGCGGTAATAGTTATGCCGCACCCGCTTCCATTCGCCGGTTTCCTCAAATAAAGAGGGCAGCAGCGGCCGCAAGTCATAGCCCCATCGGCTTTGAAATTCATCAAAGAGATTCGGCGTCCAGCGGATGGCGCCGCCGCGCTGCGGATTTACGTTGGGTTCATCGGTGAAAACGCCCATAATGGTCTTGCCGAACTCGTCGCCGAATCGTTTTTCATAGCCTGACATCGTGAGCTCGATGAATTTTTCCGTGACTCCGGGAAGCAGCAGGTCGACGTAGGAGCGGCCTGCGTACCATTTGCTTTTTTCAAAGAAGGTTTTTTCAAAAACAATAAAACGCCCTTTGGCGCCGATCTGAGCATCAGCGGTGATATCCTTTCTCCCATCATCATCGGTCAGAATCAGGGCAAATTCGCCGGCAGGAATCTCATCGACTCGCCGCATCAGCAGTCCCTGACCCTGATTATATGATTCGGGCATGGCTTCCGGCACCAATCCGCCGGCGAATCCGCTGGGAAAGGAGTTTTCATCATAGAGCCAAACCGCCAAACCATTCTGTTTGGTTTTATTCAAGGAAAATTGGACTTGATCAAACCATTCATCCGAGAGATATTCCGTGATCAGCCCATAACGCGGATGAATAAAGACGCCGCCCATGCCGATATCGACAAAATCCTGAAGGTCGCGTTCGATTTTAACGGTATCGACTCGATCATGCCAGACCCAAAACGGCGCCGGACGAAAGCTCATCGCGGGTTCGACAAAGTTTTCTGTCACTGTCCGCCACGTCGGCAACTGAGCCTGCGTAATGACCGCTGAAAAGAGACAGGCGCAGATAACCAGTTTGAATTTTATCATGATGCCTCTCCAAGATTATAGAGTGATGAGACGACTCTTCGGTCAAGAAACTGTAAGGTGGTGAAGAATCAAAAGTCGTCAGCCCGGCACAGGCTGATAAGAGCCAATATCCTGGCTATTGATGATTCAATGCCTGCTGCAGCAGCGGGGCGATGACCGATGTCCACATCTGATAACCTTTATCGCTCAGGTGCAGCTGATCTTCCAGGAACAGCTCGGCTGCCGGCGGATTTCCTGTCGCCAGCATCGGCGTGGCGATATCGGCAAAGATGAGATTTTCTTCCGCCTCGGCCAGCTCGCGTATCATTTCATTCAGTTTATTGGCTTCCGGCCAAAAATTCCATCGGCTTGGGCACGGTTTGACGGCGATGTAAATGAGTTTGGTCTGCGGGAAAGCAGCCAGACTAAAGTTGCACAGGGTGACCAAGTCGCCGAACACTCGTTTTGCGCTTTTGCCCGAGGCGATGTCATTGTCGCCGCAATAGATGACGATACAGGCCGGTGCAAGGTACTTGAGCAGAATATCGTTTTTATAATAGAGCATGTCGGAAAGATGCGCGCCGCCGAAACCACGATTGACCACCGGCAGTTCAGGGAAGGAGAGCGCTGTCGTCCACATGCGGATGCTGGAGCTGCCGAGAAAGAGCACCGGATGCTCCGGCAGGGCGTTCTTTTTATCCCACAGAGCCATGTCGTCGATCTCCGCCTGAAAGCGCAGCGGATCGGGATCGTTCTGCGCCTGAAGCGGCAGGAAAAGCAGAAAAACGAGGAGTATCAGCCGGATCTTTTTCATATCTGTCCTTTCACGGTTTGGAGTAAATAAACATTTTTCATCAAAAAAGCAACGAGATAATTTGCCTTCAAACAATACCTCAGTTAGAGGAATATGCCCATTCGCCTGCTCGTTCAGCGTCGTGTGAAAAGATTCACGCAGAGCCGCAAAGAACGCAAAGAAGATTG